>JAFQZS010000008.1 GCA_017405765.1 Clostridia bacterium | reverse complement strand
GCCGCCGCCCTTGACATGCATTCCGTTCCCGCTTATACTGCAAGAAAGGGAGGCCGGAATAATCCGCCCTCCCGCAATATATTATTTTTGCTCTGTTTTACACCATGCTTCGGACTTTACACAAATTTTGGGACAGACCCTTTTTTCTTGCTATACCTTTTATTTCTGCGTTACCCATGGAAACTCCTAATGCCGCGAAAAATAATACTTCTTGGATAAAGACACACAGCTTACAGTTCCTTACTGAACTCACGCATTTTTTCGAGATTCTTTTCGAGATATTTCTTAACAGCACGTTCTACAACCAATGTTTTGTTTTGCCCCGATATCTGACAGAATTCTTCGAGCTTTTCAAATATCTCTCTATCAAATTTACAAGCAAAATTTTTTGCATCCTTCTTTTGCCTCGGCATCGCTATCCCTCCAGTCTGTCACCGTAGGGAAGTGACTTAATGTAGTCCTCCATAAACTGCCAGTCTGGATTGCCATCTGCGTCAACAGGAAGCTTGATGAAAGTCTCAGGAATATGGGTCTTCCACTTTCGCCCGAATGAGTATTTAGGTCTCTCCTGTGAGAGAATAGTAGCTAAAAACAACCCTGTATAAGGATTGAGATGTTCGTCATTGTATCCGAGCATTAAATTAACAGTTCCAAGGAAATCACTTTCCATATAGTTGGCAAATCCGACAGAGCCTTCACCATCACAAATCATGATGACACAGTTCCCTTTGCTACGTTTATTTGGAACATTAGCACACATCTGCATGACACCATTGTTGTCTTTCTTTGCACCAAGATAAGGCAAATCATCACCTTCATCTAAATCCGATGCATTAGATATTTTTCCAGGCTCAATAATCGTGAAAATGTCAGTTACAGGAAACTCTTTCCATTCCGTCACCTTCAATTCAGGCACCTGTCCAGCCTTATTCTTTGTGGTCAACGGATTATGATGGAGCGACTTGATATAATCCTCCATGAACTGCCAGTCGGGGATGTAACCTTCATCTGACCATTTGCAGGAAACGTCTATAATAGGCGAACCGTCAGTATTATGCTGAACGGGCAATTTAATCCAATCGCCAAGATACTTGTCTTCTGTAACCTTACGCCCGTAGGTATATTTAATTCTGTTTGCTGTTAAAACAGACTGCAAGAATACATACACCTCTGTAGATGCAACATCATCTTCCAAAAGCAATATCTTGGCAGAATCTCCGACAACACATCCATGAATCTGGAAAGATACAAAGCCAGCAGAACCACTCCTTGCAACTGTTAGGCAGGGTTTTTCAGAAAGCGTATATCCCATCCGCTTACAGTATTGCAGATTTATATAACCCATCACACCGTTGTTTTCCTCGCCACTTTGAACTGCAATAAAATCACCTGGATTTTCTGCTATTTCGTCCTGTGTGATACCCTTTCCATTCTGCAAAACAAATAACCGCCCAATCTGAAACGGCTTCCAATCCTGTATATCAAGCCTCATAAATCTTGCCCTCCTTCAACAGGTATGCAAGATAGTTGTTCAGCGTCTGCTGAAAATCAGCCTCGGACAGCTTGCTGTAATCGGTCTTCATATAGGCTTCGCAAAGCCACTCGTCATTACCGGAGACAGCCTGAACTGCCGACATGCCGTCTTTTGCCGTCCTATTTCTGTATAAATCAAGCCACTCTTCCTCAATCTGCTTCCATATGCTGTTGTTGTCCTTGTCGAACTGCTCGATACGTCCAAGATTCTTCTTTTTCTTGTGACCATCTTCTTTATAATAGCCAAAGAACGTCTTCGGAATCGTTCCGTCAGCCATTACATGCGGTCTGCCAAGCGTAAATACCATGCAGCACGCGGAAGCGGACGCGCCGGGATAGAAAACCTCGTTCGGAAGCGTAAATACTGCGTCCAGTGTATTTTCTTCCAATAATTCTTTCTTCATATCGGACACAAAACTGCTTGTTCCGATTGCAGCCGCAACGGGAAGAAGTATCGCCGCCTTTACTTCCTTTTGGGGTTGTCCGACACTCATGCGGTCTTTGTTCATCTTCGCCACGACGTCAGAGATAAACTTCAGAAAGACCATACCCTTCGTCGGGTCTTCCTTCGCGTCCGATTTCCAGCCTGTCTTATAGGACATAGGTATAGTAATCGGCTTGGCATTATACGGCGGATTCATTAGGATTATATCGGGGTCTGCCTTCCTGAAAAAGTCTTCGCTATCAAACAGGCTGGCGTGTTTTATATTGGAATTGCCGTCGCCATGAATGAGCATATTTGTTGTGGAAAGGCCATATGCCTTTTCTTCAATTTCAACGCCGTAAATATGCTCTTTGGCGACCACCTCACGCATCTTTTGCTTTTCGGCCTCGGTAGCTCTCTGGCGGCCGCAGTCCACAAGTTCAAGCACCATAGCCTGCACAAGGAAAGACCCCGAACCGCAAGCGCCGTCAAAAACACGTTTTGTCCTGTCAACGCCGGTCACGCGGCACATAAAGTTCGTAATGTGATCAGGAGTAAACGCCTGATTCTTATCGGCTTTTCCCGTGTATTTATTAAAGGCGATAAAAAACAGATTTAAGATGTCCTGCCCTTCCGAACTGTCCTCATTGATGTACTTATAAATATTGCCCACAATCTCGTCCAGAACCTCTATCCAGTCAACTTGAGCCAGCTTTTTGACCTTTTGATCCTCGATAACATTCTTCTGGAGCAATGCAATTTTCAAGGCTTTATTATCGGACCCGTCAAGAAGATTGGAAAGCGTATCTTCTATACCGCTTCTGATCTGATTGGGACTTAACCCACCCCAATAGCTTTTCAGTTTTTGACGGTTTTCATCCGAAATCACCGTAATGCCTTGCTTTTTTAACACGTCACGGAGATATAAAAGCGTAGTACCGACAAACTGACTGCGCAGTTTTTCGTCAATATCCTTGCGGTGGAGTGTCTCATTGAGAGCATATGTGTTTTTAAGAACCGCTTCACGGTTGTTCTGCCTGTTTATCTCAAACAGACTTACATAATGCTCCATTGTATCGAGAACGGTTTCGTCTTTTAAAAGATGGTCGTCGTCCATTTCAGACTTCCATACCTTAATCTTATCGTTATTTGTATTCGCAAGAATACAAATAATTTTCCTGGAATAATGAAGCTTACGTTCTTCGAGCAGATACTCCCGAAGCTGCTTTTCATCGGATTTTGTAAAATTCTGCTTCGTTTCAACAAGAACGACAACGCCGTTATGCTCAAAACGTATATCAAGCTTAAAGTGCTCCGGCTCATACCCGATGGCCTGAATCAACTTTTCCTTTGAGCCTGCCGCCTGGACATAAGAATACTCGCCGCCCTCGATATTCGAAGTCTTATATTCATTTCCTATACGATTACACATTGATACTCTATCCATTTACAACTCGACCTTTCAGCATACTGATTTCATTTTAATAACAGTATAATATAAAAGACATGACTTTTCAATATATATAATGTTACGTCATGACGATTTATATAAAAAACAAGGGCCGTTCCATATCGGAACGACCCTCTTACTATCTACTTCTCTTTTTGGCTTATCTTAATGATACTGTCAAAAAAGGCCTTCTCTTTTTAATTTCGCATTATTTTTAGAAAAAATTACTCAACCGTTACCTTCTTCATCTTCTGATCCTGAAGGGGCTTGTCGTTTCTTCCGGTGGGCTCTGCCACAATCTCGTCTGCCACCTCTATGCCCTCTATCACCTTGCCGAATGCGGCGTATTCGCCGTCAAGATGCGGAGCGTCTGCCACCATGATGAAGAACTGGCTTCCCGCGGAGTCGGGCTCCATGGTGCGCGCCATCGAGATAACGCCCTTTGTATGCTTTAAGTCGTTCTTAAAGCCGTTTGACGCAAACTCGCCCTTTATCGTCCAGCCGGGGCCGCCGTAGCCCATGCCTAAGGGGCATCCGCCCTGAATCATAAAGCCCTTTATGCAGCGATGAAAGATAAGGCCGTCGTAAAAGCCGTCGCGCACGAGCTTTACGAAATTATCTACCGTAACGGGCGCGATATCGGGGTAAAGCTCTATCTTCATCTTTTTGCCGTTTTCCATTTCAATAGTTACTATCGGATTTGCCATGTCGTTCTCCTTTATATTATGTATTTTTTATATATTGCCCTTTATTTCAAATAAAGCTCCTCGACTTCGTGCTTCTTCGGGCGGCGCATAAGGTCGTCTATTACCGCCTTGGGGTCGCAGTTTTCGTATAATACGCTGTAAGCCGCATTTGTTATCGGAAGCTCCACTCCCGTTTTCTTTCCGAGATCGTAGGCCGCTTTCGTGGTAGTATATCCCTCTACCACCATATTTACCTTCTCTATCGCTTCCTTTGCCGAGAGACCCTCGCCTATAAGTATGCCCGCCCTTCTGTTGCGCGAATGCATACTCGTGCAGGTGACTATAAGGTCGCCTATGCCGGTAAGACCCGAAAAAGTCTCAAGCTTTGCGCCGAGCGCAACTCCCAGGCGCGCCATCTCCGCTATGCCCCGCGTCATAAGCGCCGCCTTCGTGTTGTCGCCGTAGCCCATGCCGTCGCATATGCCGGCGCAGAGCGCTATCACGTTCTTTAAAGCCGCGCCGTACTCCGCTCCCGCCATATCGTCGGAGGTGTAAAGTCTGAAATGAGGATTCATGAAAGTATCCTGTACCTTCTTTGCAACTTCTATATCGTCAGACGAGACGACGCAGGCCGTAGGCACGTTTCTGGCAACCTCCTCTGCGTGGGACGGGCCGCACAAAACGGCGAACTTTTTAGGAGCGAGCACTTCCCTTATCACCTCGGACATACGGTAAAGCGTGCCCTGCTCAAGCCCTTTTGCAATATTTACTACTATCGTATCGTCCGACACGCGGCCGCGTATCGTATCGCACACCTTGCGCATACCTACAGAGGGCACGGCGATAACGAGAAATTCACAGCCGCAAAGACAGTCAAGTGAAGACGTAAGCTCTATATTCTCGGGAAAAACGATGCCGGGAAGCAGCTTTTTATGCTCGCGGTCGCGCTTTAACACCTCTATCTCCTCCGGGAAAAATGACCACACCTTAACGTCGTGACCGTTTCGGGCAAGCATTATGGCAACGGCGCTTCCCCAGCCGCCGCATCCAAGCACAGTTACCTTTGCCATTTTTTCATCTCCTTATGCTTTACTTAGATGATTTGAACGATATTTTCTTCTCCTCGCCGCGAATGAGCCTTTTTACGTTCTCGCGGTGCAGTATCAAAACGAATACGAACATCGCCGCCGCTATAACGGTGAATATGGGCTCTTTTGTAAAGAACCATACGAAAAACGGGAACGCGAGGAACGCCGAAAGCGAGGATACCGAAACGATGCGCGTTATCGCAAAAATGAGGAAGAACACGCCGACGGCGGGAAATCCCGCTATAGGACACGCAAACGCCATCACCGCCACCCCCGTGGCAACGGCTTTTCCGCCTCGGAATTTGAAAAACACGGGGAACACATGGCCGACCATGCAGGCAATGCCGCCTATCCACGGGCCGTAAACGGGAACCAGAAGCCCGCCCAGCAGCACCGCGGCCAGGCATTTTAATATATCGCCGACGAGCACGGCAAGCGCCGCCTTCTTTCCCAATACTCTAAGCGTATTTGTGGTGCCCGCGTTGCCGCTTCCGTAGTCGCGCACGTCTTTATTCGCAACGAATTTGCCTATCACGAGCGAAAAGCTTATGCTTCCCAAAAGATATCCTATTACGATCGTAAGAACTATCCGCCAAATACCCTCCGGCATAACGTCATCTTCTCCCCGTTTGAAAATTTTCTCTTACTTGCCGCTTTTGTCGCCGCGTTCGCGCACTATAAAGCGAATGGGCGTGCCCACCATCCCGAAGACCTCGCGTATCTGATTTTCGATATAACGCTGATACGAAAAATGGAACAGATCGGCGCGGTTGCAAAACGCCACGAACGTAGGCGGCTTTGTTGCCGTCTGAGTCATATAAAGTATTTTTAGGCGCTTGCCCTTGTCAGTAGGCGGCTGCACTCTCGCCATCGCCTCGTGGAGTATGTCGTTTAACATTCCCGTGCTTATACGCATGGAGTTCTGCTCCGATACGTATTTTAGCACAGAGAACAGCTTTCCCACTCTCTGTCCCGTTTTTGCGGAAACGAACATTATCGGCGCATACTGCATAAAACTCAACACGTCCATAACGTCCTTTTTGAATTCGTTCATCGTATTGGTGTCCTTTTCAACAAGGTCCCACTTGTTTACTACGATGACCGACGCCTTGCCCTTTTCGTGCGCAAATCCCGCTATTTTTGCGTCCTGCTCCGTAACTCCTTCTTTTGCGTCTATCACTATCATGCATACGTCGCTTCGCTCAACGGCCATATATGCCCTAAGAACGCTGTATTTTTCTATCGACTCGTCCACCTTGCTCTTTCGGCGTATGCCCGCCGTGTCGATGAACATGAACCTGCCCTCTTCGCATTCAAAGAGCGTGTCGATAGCGTCGCGCGTCGTTCCCGCTATGGGAGACACGATAACTCTGTCTTCTTTTAATATGGCGTTGATTATGGAAGACTTGCCCGCATTGGGCTTTCCAATAACGGCTATCTTTATTACCTCGTTTTCCTCTTCGCTTTCGTCTTCTGAAGGAAAATGCTCGAACACCGCGTCGAGTAAGTCTCCCGTGCCAAGGCCGTGTATCGAGGAAACGGGATACGGATCGCCAAGCCCCAGATTATAAAACTCATACGCCTCCGCCGGCATCTGCCCCACCGAATCGACCTTGTTTACACACAGCACTATGGGCTTGTTTGATCTTAGCAGCATCTGCGCCACGTCCTGATCCGAGGCCGTCATTCCCGTTTTTATGTCAACCAAAAATATTATCACATCGGCCGACTCAATGGCGATCTTTGCCTGCTCGCGCATTTTTTTAAGTATCATATCGTCGGCTCCGGGCTCTATGCCGCCCGTATCTATCATAATGAATTCGCGTCCGCGCCACGACGTCTCGGCATATATGCGGTCGCGTGTAACGCCCGGCGTATCCTCAACTATGGATATGCGCCGCCCTGCAAGCTTATTAAAAAGCGTGGACTTGCCCACGTTGGGGCGTCCTACAAGCGCTACTATCGGTTTTGCCATTTTTGATTTCCTTTCACAAAAAAGTCGAAAAATCTGCCGCCGTCGTTCTCTATGGGAACGAACGGCGCGCCGAGCTTTTCGGAAAGCTCGTCTGTAGTTACGTCGTCGAGCAGCACATTTGTGCCGCTTCTTAACATATTGCTAGTAAACAGCACGGCTTCGCCCAAAGGTATCCCCCGAAGCTGCTTTAAAATATCGCAGCCGCATATAAGGCCCGACACGGTTATCGTCGTGCCGAAAAACTCGTTGTCTATCTTTCTTACATCAATACTTAAATTATGCCATCTTTTCGTAAGCTCGTCAACAAGGCCGCACAAAAACGCATATACGTCGGCTCCGCATATTATCGTATAAGCGCCGCTTTTCATCTCGGCGTCGCCAGCGGACAAAAGCGCCGCGTAAAACTCGTCTCTAAACGACGCGATCATCCCCACGCCGTTCTCTATCTGCAAAAACTCCTCGTAATGCGAGGCTGGCGGTATCTCGCGCTGCGCCTTTATATAAAACTCGTCGGCGGCGAAAAACATGCGCGTGCCAAGCTTTTCTTTGCATTCGTCGGAAAAAGCCTCTATTATATCGAGCACGGCGGCGGCGCGCTCCCTGTCGTAACCCTCAAGCGGAAAAAGCCCCTCGCGGTGCTTTGTAATGCCGACGGGAACGCAGGATACGCTTTTAAGCGCGGGATACAGAGCGCGAAGGTCGCTCATCGTCTTTTTTAACGCCTCGCCGTCGTTTATGCCCGGGCATAGGACTATCTGCGCATTCATGGGAAGCTCGGCTTCGGCAATGCGCCTCATGTATCCCATAAGCTTGCCCGCGTGTCTGTTGTTTAGCATCTTCGCGCGAAGCTCGGGGTCGGTAGTATGGACCGAAATGTTTATCGGGCTTATCCTTTGAGATATTATCCTCGTTATGTCGTCGTCGCCTATATTCGTAAGCGTTACGTAATTTCCCGTAAGAAAAGAAAGGCGCGTATCGTCGTCCTTAAAATAAAGCGTGTCGCGCATACCGGGGGGCAGCTGGTCGATAAAGCAGAATATGCATTTGTTGTGGCACGAGCGCGGCTTGTCCATAAGATACGTTTCGAACTCAAGCCCTATATCGCCGCCACGCCTGTTTACCACGCGGACGCTCCGCATACGTCCGTCTGGGCCTTCCACCTCCAGGTGGAGATGGCGCTCGGCAGTATAAAAGCGGTAATCGAGCACGTCTCTTATCTTTTTGCCGTTTACCGAAACAAGCGACTCCCCGGGCATTATACGCGCCCTTGCAGCCGGCGTGCCGGGCGTCACCCTCGCAATTTTAAAGGACACGAAAAAACCTCCCATCAGAAAAAAAGAGGAGGACTTTTTATCCTCCTCATTTTTGTTTTACGCCTCGGAAGTCTTTAAGATCTGTCTTCCGTTGTAGTATCCGCAGTTGGAGCAAGCCTTATGCGGAGCCTTTATCTCCTGACACTGAGGACATTTTGACATGCCCGGCAAATCGAGCTTCCAATTTGCACGTCTTTTATCTCTTCTTGCTTTTGAGACCTTCCTCTTCGGTACTGCCATACCGAACACCTCCCTTTATAGAAATCATTATTATTTGCTTATTTATCGTTATCCAAAAGCTCTTTAAGCTTTAAAAGCCTCGGATCGACTTCATGTTTATCGCACCCGCATTCGCCCTCGTTAAGGTCGCGGCCACATTTTGGGCAAAGGCCCCTGCAGTCCTCGCGGCAGAGCACCTTCATTGGAAGCTGCATGACCAAAAGACTCAACACAAGCTCGTTCACATCGAGCCTGCCCGACGAATCAATGACCACCGCGTCCGCGTCCAAAAGAAAACCGCCCTCGTCGTCGACCTTTACAATGCTTTCAAAGTCGAACGACACAGTGCCGTGTACCTCTTTAAGGCAGCGCGCGCATTCGGATAAATACTCGCACTCGCATTTAAGCGAAAGAGTTACGCAGTCCATAAGGTTTTTAAACTTGACAAAAAACCTCGCGCCCGACGGAAAGGTCATCGCCGTATCTTCCGACAGTGCGCCGACGTCTACGACGCCGCTTTCCTCAAGCGTGCTTTCGGACTCTTTTAATACTTTCGTAAGATCTATAAGCAAGTGCGTTCACTCCCGATTTTAGGGTGACAAAATGTCACGCATGATATTATACTATCAAACATTGCGCTTGTCAATGAAAAATACGCCAAAACTTTCTGTTTTATTTGCGCCCGGGAAGGTAAAACATAACAATAAAGGCGCGTTTCCAAAACTGTATAAATAACGCGCTCATCGTTTTTCGCTATTTGTTTAATATGCGTATTGCCCGACGCGGCGCAGCTGTATTAAAATGGTAGTATATTATAATTATAATGCTTATTGATATGATAATATCATACTTGCGCATTCATTTGGGAGGTTTTTTTATGAAATATCCGAATCTTTTTAAGAAAGGCAAAATAGGAAACGTTGTGATAAAGAACCGCGTAGTTATGACGGCGATGGGCAACGCCGAGTCTAACGGCGACGGCACGATAACGCGCGAATATATAGACTACGTTACGGCGCGCGCAAAGGGCGGCCTCGGTCTTTTCATCACGGGCGTTATAAAGATAGACGAGGAATACGGCCGCGGCGACCCGTTCCACATTTCCGCAGACGACGACAAGCAGATATTGTCGTGGCGCCGTCTTTGCGACAGCCTGCATAAATACGACACGAAAATATTCGCCCAGCTCTGGCATCCCGGCCGCCAGACGCGCTCTAAGATGATAGGCGGCAGACAGGTAGTATCCTCGGGCAACGTGCCGGACAGCATTTTCACCGATATACCGCGCCCGCTCACAGTTGAGGAAATAAAGGCGCTCGTTTGGAAGTTTTCCGACGCCGCATTCCGCGTTAAGCGCGCGGGCGTTGACGGCGTAGAGCTTCACGCCGCTCATTCGTATCTTCTTCATCAGTTCGTCTCGCCCTCGATAAACAACCGTACCGACGAATACGGCGGCAGCTTTGAGAACCGTATGCGCATCATAAAGGAGATCGTGGACGCGATACGCGAAAAGTGCGGACCCGATTTCCCCGTTTCCGTGCGTATAAGCGCAACGGAGAACATAAGTTACGGCTACGAATTAGACTACGGCATCAAGATAGCCGAGTATCTCGACAAGGTGTGCCATGTCGATCTTATAAACGTAAGCAACGGCGTTGCCGAATCGAGCCAGACGATACAGGAGCCGCCCACCTTCCCGCAGGGCTGGAAGATAGACAACGGCCGCCAGATAAAGAAGCACGTAAGCGTACCGGTCGTTGCTACGAGCCAGATACGCGAGCCCCGATATGCCGACAGCCTCATCGCCGAGGGCGCCGTTGATTTCGTGGCGGTAACGCGCGGTCATCTGGCCGACCCCGAATGGTGCAACAAGGCAAGACGCGGCGAAGATCTCGCCATTCGCCCCTGCATCTCCTGCCTCTACTGCTTCACCGGCTCCATGAACGGCATAGGCATACGCTGCGCCGTAAATCCCGTAACGATGCGCGAGGCCGAGCTTTCGCGCCCCGAAAAGACGGGCGACGGACGACTCGTTGCAGTTATAGGCGGCGGACCGGCAGGCCTTGAAGCCTCCCGCGTGCTTGCCGAAAGGAATTTCAAGGTAGTTCTCTTTGAGAAGAGCGACCGTCTCGGCGGCGCTTTGAATCTTGCAAACAAGCCGCTTCACAAGGAGCGCATTGACTGGCTTATAGACAACATGACTTATCAGGTAAAGAAGGCGGGCGTTGATATTAGGCTCAACACCGCGCCCACGATAGGCGACTTAAAGGCGCTCGACCCCTACGCCGTATTCGTGACTACCGGCTGCAAGCCGCTCTTTATCCCCTTCCCCGGCTTTGACAAGCCTCACGTTCACTCCGTAGTCGATTATCTTAAGGGTAACGTGGACTTTGAGAACAAAAAGATCGCCGTTATAGGCGGCGGCACTACGGGCTGCGAAACGGCCGAGAAGCTTGCCGCAGTAGGAAAGAACAAGGTCACGATTGTAGAGATGCGCGAGGATATCGGCCTCGATATGTTCCGTCTGCCGCGCCGCGACTTCATGATGCGCCTCGACGCTCTGAACGTTGAGAAGATGACCGGCGTAAAATTAAAGGAAATAACCGACACGGGGATAATCTGCGAAAACATTAAGACCGGCGAAACGGTAAGCGCCGACTTCGACGTTGTTATCATGGCGCTTGGCTTCGCGCCGGAGAATTCTTTGGTCGAGGAGATAGAGCGCGAGTTCGACAACGTAAGAGTTTTGGGAGACGCCGTAAAGGTAAGAAAGATATCCGACGCCGTCTTCGAGGGTTATACGAGAGCGTTTGTGCTTGAATGATATTTCGGTATTTTTAAAGAAAAAAACGGCCTGCTTTGCGGCGGGCCGTATTTTTTTGTCACGTTTTGTCATGTTTTATGCCCTACATTATTGAAAAGTGTCACGCTTTATGGTAAAATACATCTGAAAGCGAGGAATCTTTATGTATTCTACTTTAGGAGAAAAGCTTGACTTTCTTATGAGGCTTACAAGTACGTCAAACAGCTCGCTTGCGCGCGCGCTTAACTTCGACCCCTCGTATATAAGCCGCATACGCAGCGGGAAACGAGGTCTGCCGAAAAATCAGCCGTTCGCGCAGCCTGCCGCCGTATTTTTTACAAAAGCCATAACTGAGCGTTATCAGAAAAAAACGCTTTATGAAGCGCTGGGACGCCGCGAATTTGCCGACGCGGACAAAGAGGAAACGCAAACTCTTATAGCAGAATGGCTTTCGGGCTCTCAGGACAACAAAAACAGCCATGTAGGAAAATTTCTTGCAAGCTTCGGCGATCTCGATCTGACTGTTCCGAAATTGAGCCGTATCCGCGTTTCGGAGGCTGAAAAAGCCTCGAACGCCGAGTTTTTTTACGGCAATGCCGGAAAAAGAAAGGCCGTGGAAAAGTTCTTGACTACGCTCTGTGCGTCGGGCGAACCGCATACGCTGCTTCTTTACTCCGACGAGGATATGAACTGGCTTTACGAAAGCCCCGCGTTCGTAAAGAGATGGGCTGCTCTGCTTGCACAGCTTCTCTCTGCGGGATCAAAGATAAAAATAATACATACGATAAGCAGAAACATAGGAGAAATGCTTGAATCCATTGAAAAATGGGTGCCCATCTATTTTTCCGGCGCAATAGAGCCGTATTACTGCCCCAAGGTGCGAGACGGCATACACAGCCGCAGCCGTTTTATAGCCGAGGGACACAGCGCGCTCATTTCAAGCAATACGGGCAATGCTGCCGGCGCGCTCAATATACTCATAAACGACAGTGAAGCCGTTTCGGCTTTAGAGGGCGAATTTAACGCGTTTCTCTCGATATGTCTGCCGCTTATGCGCGTATATACCGAAAAAAACACAAAGGCGCTCACTTCTTCGATCTCGGCCTTTCACAAACAAGAGGGTGATATTATCCTTGCGCACAGCGACCCGTCATTTTTCACCCTGCCCGACAGCGCGTTAAAAAGGCTTGCGGGTCTTCCCGGCGGAAGCTCGCTTTCGCGCATCTACAGGCGCTCAAGGTCGTTTTATACGTCAAATATAAAAAACGGCCGTTTTGTTACCGATATCCTGCGTCTGCCGCCTGTTGAAAGAATAAAGGCCGGCGCCATAGCGCTGCCTCTCAGCAGGGTGATAACGGGAGAGACTGTATATCTTACCTGCGAAGAATATCTTGAGCATCTCGACTATATGATATATCTTTTCGGCGAGTATAAGAACTATAAGGTAATGATAAGCGATGAAATATCTGAGAATATAAATATATGCGTAAAGCCCGCCTTCGGCGTATTTCTTTATCACTCGGCGTCGCCTTTTGCCGTTTTTGAACTGAGCGAGCCGAATCTTACGGCTTCATTTGAGGAATACTTAGTGCGCTCCGGGGGAGACGCCCTAAGTCGCGAGAATACGCAAAGAAAGCTAATTCGTCACAAAAAGGCCGTTATGAAGCTTTTGAAGCGCTAGGCCGCACGCCGCTTTCTCCAATTCAAATAGCCCAAAAAATTTATAACGACAAATACGGCGTTCACAAAAATAAGCGGCAGTCCCGCAAAGCTTTCCGAAAGCGAAAGCATCCACATGGCTATTATGCAGAGATTATTCGCCATCCAAAAGAAGAACTGTTCTATCATGCGTCCGGCCGAGAGCATAACGGCTATCGCAGAGCAGACCGTGGCCGCCGCGCCCCAAAACGGCGCGGCGTTTCCCAAAAAAGTGAGCGCGTATCCGTAGATCGCGGCGGCCGCCGCGCCCAAAACGACATACAGCGCCAATTTGCGCTTCTCAAGCGACTCAGGCTCTATCGCGTCGTCCTCTCCTTTTTTCGAACGTCCCCAATTTATAAATCCATATATCTGCATCGGCACCATATAGAAAAGGTCTATAAATATCTCGCTGTAAAACCTGTTTTTGAACGCGGATATGCAGTAAAGCGCCATTCCCGCGCTTGAGATAAGAAACCACATGCGCGAGCGCTTGGAGTTTAAAACTACTCCCGTAAGAAAAAGCACCGAGGCGAAAAACTCCAAATATCCGTCTCGGCTTATAATAAGGCTCACAAATGCAAGCGCATATCCCGCTATGTATATTACGGCCTCATGCGGCCTTATGCTCTTAATTATTCGCTCAAGCTCTTTCATCTTGCCTTTAAATGCTCGCCCGCGAAAGCGTCGAACGCTTTGTTTCGGGCTGTAAAATGTATGAGGTATCCGCTTTCGGTGCGCTTTATCACCTTTGCGAAGACCTCTTCAAAAACGGTCCTCCCGTTCTCTGTTTTTTTCAGTCTCAAATTATCCATAGGGTGAAGCTGCGCGTTTATGTCTATTTCGGCCTCAATAGCCGAAAGCTTTGTAAATTCGCCGCTTAAAGTCTCAGGGGCAATATACTTTTCTCTCAAAATATTCGCCTCGAACGCTGCGGGCGTTATAAGGCGGCGAAGAACGGGCCTGTCTTCACGACGGCACGATACGTTGTAGGGCGCGCCGAGCCCGTCGATGCTGTAAAGAGTTATCGGCTGCTTTACTCCCTTGGGCGAGACTGTTATCGTATCGTCAACATGCGCGGGCGCGTCAAGGCTTTTATATGTGTCGGGCGACACGAGTATCTGGCCGCCGACGCTGTAGCTTTCTATGCGTCCGCATAAATTCACGTGGCGTCCCACAACGCCGTACTTCATGCGCCGGTAAGATCCGATGTTGCCTACTATCATCTCGCCCGTGTTTATGCCTATGCCCATCTCCAAAGACGGATAGCCATGCTCTGCGTTGTAAGCGTTCACGCGCGCCATCGCGCACTGCATCTCTACGGCGCAGGCGACGGCCCTCTGTGCGTGGTCGTCCGAAGCGTAGGGCGCGCCGAATATGGCAAAAACAGAGTCGCCTATAAATTCGATTATAGTGCCGCCACGCTTTGATATTATGTCAACCATAGCGCCGAGATATGCGTTAAGCATCGAAAGCACGTCCTCCGGCTTCATATCTTCGCTTAATGCGGTAAAGCCGCGAAGGTCGCTCATAAGCACGGTGATACGGCACTTTTTCCCGCCCAAATTAAGCCCCTTGGGATTTTCCAAAAGGCTTTTTACAACGTCGTCCGAGAGGTAGCGTCCGAACGTGTCGGCTATGAGCTTGTTTCTCGCCTCAAGCTGACGGTTGAGCTCATTTATGTAAACCATTGCGCTTTCCTTCGCGCTCGCAGTTCTTAGGGGCTCCAGCATAAACACGGCTCCGCCGCCGCCGCTTTCCTGCGAGGCGGAAACGTACAGGCGAAAGTCGCCGTAAGTCACAACGCGCTTTGAAAACGACAGCCCCAAGAAGAGCGCATCACGAAGCGCCGCAAAAAAGCCGCCCTCGCCGTCGCCGGGGAACGCATCCGAAAATGCGCGCCCCAAAAGGCGGTCTTCGTCCGCGTCCAAAAGGGCGCACGCCTCGCCGTTTACATATTCTATTATGCCGTCGGCGCCTATGTACATCACGCCGCACGGCATATTTTTAAGTATATTTATGCATAAAGATTGATCGTCTTTCATATCGCTTTTGGCTAAAACATCATTCCGTTATACGATTCGCCGAAATAGCCGTTGCCTACGTATATCTCCTCGCCCGTGTCCTTATCTACGATAGTCGCCGACTGAACGTACATATCGGAATACTTCTTAAGGCGTTCTCTAAGGCCTTTTTTCTTTATGTGGTCGGTTTCCTCCATGCTTTCGGAGATAGTTCTGCATGCCTCCATGAACTCTACCGTAAGCGCGCGCAGCCGCTTTGAAAGATTTGTCATGATCTCCGCCGCTATCTGCGGATGCTCGCCTATGAACTGGTGGAACGTATCGCCGTCTATCGAGGTAAGAAGCGCGTCCTCGGTCACGGCGGCCGTTGCGGAGCGCGGCATATTGTCGATGAGCGCCATTTCGCCGAAATAATCGCCCGTTTCTATCTCGGCAAGCAGTCTTTGGCGCGGTGTACCGTACTCTATATAGATCCCTATTTTTCCCGAATTTATATAGTACATCTCCCCGCCTTTATCTCCCTGTCTGAATATTATATCGCCTTTTTTGAACTCAAGCTCCTTCATAAATCGCACCTCCCGCGCCTGATATATCGCCGTCTCGGGCATTATCCGTATATATGTATTATAACACATCGTTTTTTTGTTTAAAACAAAAAACTGAAATTTTTCCTGCCGTAAGGCGCGCCGATATTTTTTTTGGGGAAATTCGACGCAATAATGCTTTTTTACTTCCGTTTTTGAAAATAGGTGGTATAATTGTTTTTAGACGGTTTTCGGTCTGAATATTTATTAAGGAGAGATGCATAATGAAAAAATGGACGAAGGTAACGGCCCTTGTGCTTGCAATTGCGGTTTTGTTGTCGTTTGGCATGGTATCGCTTGCCGCTGACGACGACGCGGCGGCAGGCAGCGGCGAAGAGGCAAGCCGCGTAGTTATCCACCCCGATATAATGTCTGACGGCGGCGATACGGCGGCTTCCGACGGCGAGGAGGCAAGCAGCGGCGCGGCAGCTTCAGACGATGCGGCAGCGGTTGGCGGCACGGCTTCGGCAGGCGGCACGGCAGCTTCGGACGATACGGCGGCTCCTACGGATACGCCCGAGGTCATCGCGGCGCCCATAGACACGGGGATCGCGGAATTCGAGGACGTAGCGGCAGATCATCCGGCTTATATCTACATAATGGATATAAAGGCCCGCGGCATAGCAAAGGGCATGACCGAGACGACCTTCGGCCCCGAAGAAAACCTCACCCGCGCTCAGTTCGTTACGTTCCTCGGCCGTCTTTCCGATGTTGACACGGCGGCTTATACCGAAAGCGCGTTCGAGGACGTTGATACCGGTTCGTGGTACGGCGGATACGTTGAGTGGGCAAAAGAGATCGGCGTTACCAACGGCACTACGGAGACGACCTTCACGCCCGACGCAAATATAACGCGCGAGCAGATGGCCGCTATGGTATATCGCTATGTTGAGTATCGCGAAATAGAGCTTGCGGTCACCGATTACGCGCAGTCCGCTATAATAGCCGACATAGACGACGCCAGCCCCTACGCCGTGGATGCAATAGACGCGCTTGTGGCAAATATGATAATGTCGCTCGGAGAGGATCAGAATTTCCGTCCGAAGGACGACGCGACGCGCGCTGAAATGGCTCAGGCCATTGCTCTCATAGCGTCTTACACCGACGCCATTGCCGACGACGCGGCTTCCGACGACGCGGCTTCCGACGATGCTGCGGCTTCCGATGCGGCGGCTTCCGATGACGCGGCTGCTTCCGATGATGCAGCGGCTTCCGATGCGGCGGCTTAAAGCTACGACATAACAACAGACAAAAAGGCGGGATCATCCGTGCGTAAATGTGCGGACGCCCGTCTTTTTTGCGCCTTTTTTTATGAAGTCGGATTTTTTATTGAAATGCGGCTTTGTTTCATATAAAATATATTTTATATAAGTATAAATAAAGGTGCTCGCTCCCATTGTCATTAGGAGGCCTTCTTCCCTGTCATTATGAGGCCTTCTCTCACTGTCACTGTCGAGGAGCGAAGCGACGAAGAATCTTTATTCAGAAAGATCCTTCGCTGCGCTGCGCTCCGCTCAGGATGACAAATGGGGGGCGCTCAGGATGACAAATGGGGGGCGCTCAGGATGACAAATGGGGGGC
>JAFQZS010000007.1 GCA_017405765.1 Clostridia bacterium | reverse complement strand
GCCGCCGCCCTTGACATGCATTCCGTTCCCGCTTATACTGCAAGAAAGGGAGGCCGGAATAATCCGCCCTCCCGCAATATATTATTTTTGCTCTGTTTTACACCATGCTTCGGGCTTTACACAAATTTTGGGACAGACCCTACGCAGAGGAAGAGCGCTCCTCTGCGTGTTTTTTGTTTACGTATATAATTCTAGTTTACTGCGCTGCCGCAGTATTCGCAGCAGTTCGAAGCTGTAGGCACGGTCTGAGCGCCGCAGGCGGGGCACTTTACGGGGCCCTTGGGAGCAGCATCCTCGCGGGCGATGTTTCTTACCTCGGTGAGGGCTTCCTTTATCTCCTTTGCCATATCCTGAAATTCGCGGTAATCAAGGTTATTCTGCGGATCGGGCGCGCGGTCGGCAGTTACGGGATTGTCGGGATTTATATCAATGCTCAAGGGGTTCAGCCTGAATCTTATAGTATCGAAGTAAGGCGTGTTTACTCGTATTATCATATCGAAATCATAGCTGTATGTAAAGCGCGGAGGAACATAGCTTACAAGCTTTCCCTCTCTGTCCTTGCGTTTTTCCTCGCTGCGGTGCTCGTTTATATCAAGGTCGCAGCCCGTCACCTGAGAAAACGATATAACGTCGGGATTTGCTTTTATCAAATCTCTTTCGCGCGTTACGACAAACTTTTTTGCGTCCTCGTCTATAATAAGCTTCGTATTGACGCCGAATGTGCGCGTAGCGTTGAATGCGGCCACGGCCTCTTTGTTTGCCTCACGATAGGCAAGCTGCTCCTCGATCTCTGCAACGGTGCTTCTTCTTCTGTCGGAGAACCACGGCGAAAGCTTTGCCGCGCAGTTTTTGCACATATTTCCGTCTTCCAGCTTTCTGTTGCCCAAAAGGCCTATCTCGCCGCCGCATATAGAGCACGATTTCTTACTGAATAATCCCATTTTAATATCTCCTTTCTTTTTTGCATATAGTATTATTCTCTGTATTCGTAAAGTATGCTTCTTATCTCATATAAGATCCCCGTCCCGCTTTCGGGGAATTCTTCATCGCTTGAAAGCACGGTTTCTTTGCCGTCGGCAACAAAAGTTACGCAGATCGTAGGCGCATCCAAAGCGACGAACTCGCTGTCACCAAGCTCTCCCCAGAGGGGTACTTTGCGCTCGGCGTAAACAGCCTTTATCCTGCCAAGCGCCTCATACGGTACAACAAGCGTCTCGTTTGTCTCCTCGGCTCCGTTGAAGAGTGTTTCATGAACGGTAAGAAGCGCCTGCCCGTCGGGCGAAGGCTCAAGCATTATGTCGATATCCTCGCCCTCCATGCCGCCGTAAACACGGTATTCGACTTTAAAATCTTTTATATCTTCCGGCGAAATTTCGGGCGTTTTAAGGAAGTTTACCGCTGCAAGGGCGGCCGCAATGATAATGAGCGCAATAAAGACTGTCAAACATATTCTTTTAGCTTTCGATTTCATGATATCATCTAAGTCCCAAAAAGCTTTATTTTTCGCTTATGTGCTTTCTTTTTCTGTATTTGTTTAAAAGCTTATATGTATCTTCAAATATCTTTTTCTTGCCCTCGGGAAATACCATATTGCTGTAAAACGTGGTGCGAACGTAAGGCGTTTCAAACTTCACCATTTCGGTAGGCGCATTATCGTCAGGCTCCTCGCTGTAGGACAGATTGCCCCAGCTCTCCACATCGTAGGACGTATAAAGATGCTTGAATTCGTCCATTACCTCAAGAGGGAGGTGATAGCTTTCGTATATTTCGCGTCCCGTTTCTTCGTCTATGCCATGGGCATTCAATATGAAGTCATAGTCAAGAGTACGCTTTAAGCTTATCTCAAAGTCGCGCTTATCGGGGCCGCCGTGTATCGTATATTCGCATAAGTTTATATCGAATTCGTCTACAAGCGGCTTGAACTTGAGCAATCCCTTTGCCTTGAGAATTGCGGCTGCGGCAACAATTATGCCTACTACGATAAGAATGTTTAGTACGGCTTGATTCATTTGTTTATGCTCCTCCTATTTTGATTTATTCATAAACTGTGAGATCGTATACGTATTTAAAATCAGAGACGGTAACGACACGGCCGTCCATAAGGCTTATAGACGGACTCCACACAAGCGTTTCGCCGTCGGGCGCAAATATGCTCACCTGCGTGTCGGGCATTATGTCGCTTGCGTTGCACTTTAAGAGAAACGGCGCGCCGTTTCGGCTTTCATATATCATTTCTCCGACCTCGCCCTCAGAACCGTTTTCTTCGCCGATATAAAGCTCGTTTACCGCAACGGGCGCATCCGGGTCGCACGGTATCACAAGATAAAGCTCTTCGCCGTCGGGCGTACATACGAAATGATCGGCGGGAACGGATAAGAGAAATTCAAAGTCGTCGGCATATCCGCTTTCGGTAAACAGCGAATTGTAATAAGCGCGGTATGCATCGAGATCGTTTGCCTCTCTGTCAACGCCTCCCAAGTAGACTACTCCGCACATACATCCCTCGTCGAATATAGCTTGGCGCTGTATAACGACCGGGTTCCACTGCCCGCCGGAAAGATCGCTTCCCTCGCTTGTTTCGTCGTCCTCATATTCAGGGAAATACGGCGCAAATACCGCATTGGCAAGCGCATCGCCGAAATAATTTCCGTCGCTCTGAGTTTTAAAGTTTGCTCTTACGACCGTCTTGTTATCGGACAAGCAAAATTCGCTGTATGTCTCGTCGTCTGTTCGAACGCGCGTCACAATGTCGCCCCTCTCAAGCGTCATGGTTTCCGATTCCTTGCCGCTCGTCTCATCTATGACAGAGACCGAAAGAGCAGAAAGCACCTTATAGCTGTCGGGCAGTGTTATCGTAAAGAAGCCGTTCTGAGCCTGCGGCATACCGTTTTCGTCTACAGAGAAAACATCCCAGCCGCGTCCCATCGTTATATCATAAACTATCGTATCGAGCCTGAGGGCGCTCGGGTCAGTCGGTATCTCGTCCATTTGACGGTATATTTCATCATCATCGGCTTCGGCTCCGGAGTATATCGCCGCAAATCCTAATGTCGCTTCTTCAACTTTTTTAGGCTGACTTGAGGAAACATCATATATTACGAGCGTCGGAAAGCCGTCAAGCGTATTACCGAACATGTAAATATAATTTTTGCCCTCGCCCGTGTGCATTAAAACGGGATCCCACGAGTAAGACTCTATATCTTCAGTCACGCTTTGATCGTCAAGCGTCAGCATAAAGTCTGTGTATGAGCCGTATTCATTGGTATCGCCGGTCACAGTGATCGTATTGAGCGCGCCGTCGCCGTCCGTGTCAAAGTAGAAAGTCTGGTATTCCACAAGCTGCACGGCGTAAGCGTCGGGCGTATTCGTGTATTCGCTTTTAACGAGATCGGGATACTCGCAAAACGGCAGCTTTACCGTGATCTCGCCGTAGGCGTAGGGCGCTATCTCGTAGGGCGAGAAGTATAGCGTTACGGCGTCGTAATCCAATGTCCACGAAAGCGTATCGATATGCTCTGCAACGTAATCGCCTATTTCAAGGTCGTCGAAAAACTCGGCGTCGCCGCATTGCTCGCTCATCTTTTCGCGCACGGCGTCGGGAAGAAGTGATGTATCGGCAATAACGTCGGTCAAATTAAGCTCCTCGCCGCTTTCCGGGTCGTAGTTCACGCCGTAGTAGGCGTACATGCCGTGTGCTCCTCCGGTGTAGGAATAGGCAAAGCAAAGAAGGCTTAAAGCACGGCTGTCCGCGCGGCGCACGTAGAATTCGTTTTTAGTCTCGTTTCTGTAAAAGTCGTCGCCTAAAAGTTCTATGAGCTCGAGCGCCATTGCGATATTGCTTTCATATTCGCTCGCCATGTTTTCTTTCATAAGCTCGTTGTTCTTTGAAAGGGAGGCCGCAAGCTTCGGATAGGCGGCGGCGCATTCGTCGGTAAGCGCGGGCAGAGAATACTCGCACGTTGCAAGGACGGTAAAATAATCGTCGCTCCATTCAACGAACGAAAAGCTTTCGCTCGTTATATGAAGAAGCTCGTCGAACGAAGGCTCTGCGGAAGCCGACATGTCCGGCGCGTCTTCGCTTTTCGTATCGCCGCCGGAACATGATGCAAATAAAAAGATCATGAAAGCCGCAAGCATAATAAGTGATATAGTTTTTTTCATAATAAGCCTCTCTATGATTTGCTTCGTTTGCAGGAAGCTTTTTTTCGCGTGATTTTGCACAGAAAATACTTTATTTATATAGTAATATAAATAAAACGTATTATCAAGTGCGACTTTTATCGGGCAGAGCATGAAATATATTATTTTATATTTGACAAGATTTTCGGGAGAGGCCTCTGTAGTGGAATCGGGTTCAAAAAGCGTAAAGCCGTCCGTGGGCATGACGCTGCATGACAGCGACGTCATCTCTACGGGAAGGGATGCTCAGGTTTATATCAGCCTGGGAGAGAAAAATGTGGTGAAATTGTCTGAAGGAAGCCGCGCAAGCGTTAAAAAGAGCTAAAATAAGCTTAAGCTTATGCTTGAGACAGGCAATATGTACAAGGGACTTGAAGCCTCCGAGCTTAGCGGCATAAAGACAGCGAACACAATAACGTGAGTGCGCGGATAAGAAAGATAATGCAATTTTGCCGATAAACAGCGGGGGGCTGCAGCGATTTTTTATTTCGCTGCAGCCCCTTTTCTCAGTTCTGCGTCTTTGCGCGTCGGATCGGCTTTATTTCAGCGTGATGTCCGCGCACCATACGCCGTTTTCATCCAGATAGATTTTGTTCACGGTCATGGTCATCGACGACGCACTGGAATCCTCCCCCCATGTGAAGGTATAGGAATCACCCGGCAGATACAGATCATCGTCGCTCGCCAGGGCAAGCCTATCGTCTCCCAGCGTGTCCCGTCCGTTGTTTTGGATGAGCCGGATCAGGGCATTGTCAAGATGATTGCTGCGGTTGGATGCTTCGAAATAGCTTGTTGACGAGATATATTCTTCCGACAGCTTGCCTCTGACATGGTATATAACAAGGCCGGGTTTTGAGAAAAGCCCTGTTTTCTTGTCCTTGAAAGCTTCGTTGACTCCCTCCGGCGTATACAGCGACACGGTGTAGTACTCCTTGAAATAGCTCTGCTCTTCATCGGGGGAAATGATCAGCGCGTCACCGGTCGTCGTATAGGACCGAAGTTTCAGATGCTCCTGAGGGCTTGCGTAGTCAAAAGCCGGCTGGATCCAACCGAGGATCATCTTCGACAGCGGGTCGTGGTCTCCCAAATTGGAGCACATCATCATCGTATCGCCGGTCGGGTTGCACGTGTTGCCGTACAGGTCCTCGAGTCCAAGCGCGTGGCCGGTTTCGTGGATAAGTGTTCTGCAGTTCAGCGCAACGCCGTCAGTATCCTCGGCAGGCGCATTCGTCGCGCTTAAGGTCCAGAAATCGCGCAGGAAGGTCTCCTCGCTGATCCAAATGTACTGATCAAGCTTTTTCCCGTCAAACTCTCCTCCGACAGTATAACTGGAGTAGCTCCACCAATCGCTCCACGAATCGACGAGCGGAGCGTCATAAACAAGATAGACGCAATCGATATTGCCGTCTTCGTTCTGGTCATACCGGGAGTAATCAAACCCCTCGCTGTCAATGTGTGCTATTGCCAGCTTTGCGATCTCTCCCGGCATGTCATACTGGTAGGTGCTTTTGGCGGTTTTCGTATCCATCCCGGTCTCAAAGGGCGACGTGATCGTGGCGTTTAAACGGAGTTTGCCAAAGGATACCTCCTCATAATACTCCCGCAGCGAGTACCAGCCGGTGGAGTGGTCTGTTGAATTGAACGCGGTTTCGAGATCGACGTCATACGCGGGCGAATCGTTGAACCGAATCGGAATGACCAGAATGTTCACGTTTTTATCGGCGGGGAGGCTCGCTCCCGGATATATCCCCTGATATTTCAGATCCTTCAGTGTGTCCGCGGCCATTTTGTCCAGATACACCCCGTCTTTTGCGTCGAGTATCCGGATCGTGCAGCTAAGTTCGATCCCTTTGTATACCACGCGGACTTCATAGTCGCCGGGCGTTTCGGGATCAAAGCCGCCGGGGCAGTCGTAATCCAGTTCAAGGACGGGCGTTTTTTCACCGCTCCCGCTCTTGTGTTCTACGGCAACACCGGCGAGCGCTTCCTTAAGAGTAGTCTCTGAGTTCGACCGTATCGTTAGGACGGCGGGGGATATGATGAGAGCCGGTCCGTCGGACTTTCGGTACTGGGTTTCGTGGATGGGAGCGAATACGGAGCTGTCCATAAGAAGGATGGACGTAAAGTCCAGTTCGCACACGGATCCGCCCGAAGCTTCGAGCAGTTCATGGACATATGCGCGAAGCTCAGTCCGGAACCGCGCGGCATTCCCATCCGGATACTGCTGCGCCGTGTCGGGATCGCCGAGGTAGAGGAAAGCCTCATGTCCGTACGCGTCGCTGACACAGAGCATATAATCCGCTTTTTTTAGTTCCTCTTCGTCCGGGATATCCGGAACGACCAGACACGTAAAGTCCACCAGATCGAAACCGGATTTCGTCAGAGACTCCAGATCGTCGCCGGAGGTCGGGATACCGTAAAGATAACCGTAATAAGCTTCCGCCAAATCGGGATCGTCGACTGCGATAACAGGTACGCCGCCGCGGAAGCGGCCGCAGTCGACCGTGCCGATCAGATCCAGGCAGTCTCCGATCTCAATAGAGGAGGGATCGATCCCTTCGATATACACTGGGATCACGCGATTGGTCTTGTCTATCAGGATGAGGCAGTTATCCATGAAACCGATGATATATCCGGAGAAAGAAACCGTCATACCGTCTATCGATTCACCCTTACGCCAGCTGTCCAACAAATCGGCAGCCGTGATAGTTACGGCATAGTTTTCGGGGAAATCGAGTGCGACGTTTTCAAAGTCGGAGAATTCGAAAGTGTCGGTATGGGTCGTGGTACCGTTCCACACCTCGTTTGTATAAGAGAGGAACATCGCGCAAACGCGTCCGTCCTTCACCTGGATCCGGAAGTCTTCGACCGTGTAAGTTCCCGCTTCGTATTTGTCCGACAGATACTTTATCACACGGGTGGCTTCATCGTTTCGCGACGACTCTGACGCCTGATACCATCCGTCCCCGATATCTGCATAGAGAGAAGAATCGATATCCGACGGGAAAACGGGGAAATCGAAGCGGGTGTACTTAAAAGCCAACTCGTCCATTAAGCACCACGTACCGAACTTGTTTATCAGACCGTATTCCAGTTCACCGCTGTCATTCCTGAAGAAGTACTTTTCCTCCGAAAAATCGTCGTCGCTGTGATAAACAGCGCGTATGAACTGCCCGTCATAATCATAGTCATACTGTTCCACCGACGTTTTGTAAATCAACACGTTTTCCCGTGTATCCTTAAGATGGTAGTTGGTCTGCTCTTTGACCAGCTTCCGATAGGCTGCCGTCAGCTCGTCGACAGGATCTTCCGGCTTCGGGGGCCAGTCAGACGGAAGCCCCCCGCCTCCGCCGCCCCCGGAGTATGTCGAACCAGACGTCAGATTTGAGGGCTATACCGAAACGGGGAGGGTGATGTTCTTTCGCAGGGGCTTATCGATGATCCGAGTCAGTATAGCCGCGACCTCGCTCCTCTTCACATCGGAATATGGAGCGAATGTTCCCGCTTCATCGTTCCCGACCATGATCCCGGCGCGATACAGCCGATAAACCGCCGGTCCGAAGACATCGTCCGCAGCCACATCCGGGATCGATCCGTCCTTTACGCTGTTGATCGCCTCATATTCTGTCTGAGGCAATGCCGCGCAGAGAATTTCGGCGACAAGACCGCGCGCGGCGGGGGCGTTCATTTCCTCCGGAAGAGAGGAGACGATCCCGTTCTCCACACAGTACGCGGCATAACAGGCATACCACGGATCCGTCGGAGCGAAAGCGTCGCTTCCCGTATGGTAAACCGCATGCAGGCGAGCGGCTACGGTCAGTATTTCGGCGACGCTGACACTGGCGGAGGGGGCGAAACTTCCCTCTCCCTTACCGACCATCAGACCGTATTCATAGACTGACCGGATGTTTTCGTTAAACCAGTCCGTTTCCGCCACATCATCAAACAGGGAATCGTTCCAAACGTTATTCTTTGCAAAATTTCCGAGACTGCCGGATCCGTCCGCGGCGACAGCGGAGACCGAAACGAACCCGAAGCATAGGCAGAGGGCCAAAAACAGGCTGAGTATTCTTTTGAAATGTGGCATAAATACCTCCTGAATCGTTTCTTTCGCGCTTTCCTATACGAAACCCGAACAGCGCCGGAAAGCAGAATTATGTTTTTTATATTTTATCACATTCCACAAGAATGAATCAAGTTCTTGTAAATATCCACTTCAAATCACGATCCCGGCTATGTATCCGATCGTTTGCTTATGCCCGTCAACAATGCGGTTTTCTCGCGTGTACTGAACATTTCTGACCGGTCGTGCGGGACAAAAAACCGGGAGCGATGGACTAATATATTTAGTCCTGTTTAAAGATGATTTAAAACTCTTTATGAAAATGCACTGACATTTTCATCGTTCGCCTTTTTTGAAAGCCAAAGGCGCAGGAACTTTCCTGCGCCTCCCGCATTCGCTTTGTTATTTAGACAGGCTTTCCTCGTAAGCCTGTATCATCTTCTTGACCATCTGGCCGCCGATAGAGCCGGCCTGTCTTGAAGTAAGGTCGCCGTTATAGCCCTGATTTAAGTTTACGCCGACCTCGTTTGCCGCTTCCATCTTAAATCTGTTCATGGCGTCCTTGGCCTTCGGGACCGAAAGCTTATTGCTGTTGTTACGGGACATAATATCTCCTGTCCGCCCTTTTGGGGCTTTGTTTCAAACATATTATTTAATCCGTCATCGGATTACACGCATATTATCTGCGCGAAAAATAAAAGATATGCTTGGAAATATATATCGAAAACGGGGGAAAAGCGGATTTTGCCGAGGTCTAGGCCGACAAAGCGAGCGTATTTTTAATATTCTGCGTATGTATATGCAAAAACGGAATTATTCGGTATAATTATTTAAAGATACAAACATACCCCAGAGGAGGCTTCCCCATGGAATTTATAAAATGTACGATGCGCGAGCTTGCGGCCGTGTCCGATTTATACGAAAAGACGCTTTCGCATCTTGAGGCGACGGTAAATTACCCGAAATGGACAAAGGAATATCCGAGCATTAAAAGCGTAGGCGAAGCCATATCGCGCGGCGAACAGTACGCCTGCACAAAAAACGGCGAGGTGCTGGGAGCCGTTGTATTAAACGACGACCCGCGGGGAGATTACGGCGCGGGCGACTGGAGCCGCGAACTTAAAGAGGGCGAATATCTTGTCATACATACGCTGGCCGTTTCGCCGCAGGCTTCGCGCAGGGGCATAGGCGCTTATATGGTGGACTGCGCCGTTATAGAGGCGCGCAATGCGGGATACAAAGCCATACGCATAGACGTCGTGCCCGACAATACTCCGGCGATAGCGCTTTACATGAAAAAAGGCTTTAAGTTTGCGGGAGTGAAGGACCTTAAAAGAAATATTAAGGAGATACCGCTGTTCGCCCTGTACGAATTGAATATTTGACATTGTTTGGCGAAAAAATACGTCCGTATAAAAAAATACGGACGTATTTTTTTATATTTTAAAATTTTCCTTGCTTTTTTTAGAATATGGGAGTAAAATGCTATTTAACACGACTACTTATTATCAGAGTCAAGTTTTATCAGAGTCAAGTTTTAAACTGATAAAGTGTTAAAGTAAAAATAAATACAATGGAGGGCATGACATGCCGCAGATAAAATTCTATAAGCGCGACCCTATACCGGTCGAGATGCACAAGGTAAAGATAGTACAGAAGCTCGAGCTGCTTCCCGCAGACCAGAGGCTTAAAAAGATGTACGACGCCGGATTCAACACGTTCCAGCTCCACAACGGAGATATTTTTATGGACATGCTCACCGACTCCGGCGTAAACGCGATGAGCGACAATATGCAGTCTGCTATGCTTCGCGCCGACGACGCTTATGCGGGAAGCGAGACGTTCTTCCGCATGAGGGACAAGCTGGAGGAGATATTCGGAATAAAATACTTCCTGCCCGCGCATCAGGGACGCGCCTGCGAGAATATTTTGGCAACGTACTTCGTAAAGCCCGACAGCTGTGTCATAATGAATTATCACTTCACGACTGCCAAGGCTCATATAACGAGACTTAAGGGGCGCGTTGAGGAGCTCGTAGCAGACGAAGGGCTTATCGCAAAGAGCGATCTGCCGTTCAAGGGCAATATGGATCTTGATAAGCTCGAGGCCTGCATAAAGAAGGAGACGCCAGAAAACGTGGCGTTCATACGCATAGAGGCGGGCACCAACCTTATCGGCGGACAGCCCATATCGTACGAGAACATGAAGGCTGTGACGGAGATAGCAAAAAAATACAACATAGTCACCGTAATGGACGCTTCGCTTCTTCAGGACAACATATACTTCAATAAAATACGCGAGGAAAGCTTAAAGGACAAGACGCCCGCCGAGATATTAAGAATGATAGCCGACCTTTTTGATATAATCTACTTCTCGGGAAGAAAATTCGGCTTTGCGCGCGGCGGCGGCATACTCGTGCGCGACGAGGCGCTGTTTCACTCAATGGAGGACCTCGTGCCCATGTTCGAGGGCTTCCTTACATACGGCGGTATGTCCGTAAAGGAGATGGAAGCCATGACGGTAGGCTTCGACGAGTCGCTCGATATGGACGTGATCTCCCAGGGCCCGCAGTTCATAGATTACTGCGTAAGAAAGCTCGACGAATACGGCGTGCCCGTTATAACTCCCGGCGGCGGCCTGGGCGCGCATCTTAACGCGATGGAATTCGTCGGTCACATCCCGCAGCAGCAGTATCCGGCAGGCGCGCTCGTATGCGCTATGTATCTGTGCGGCGGCATACGCGGTATGGAGAGAGGCACGCTTTCCGAAGAGAGAAACGCCGACGGAAGCGAGCGCTTCGCGTCGATGGAGCTCGTTCGTCTTGCTCTGCCGCGCAGAGTGTTCACGCTTTCGCAGACAGAATATGTTATCGACCGCGTGAAGTGGGTGTATGACCACAGAGAGATGATAGGCGGCCTCGAATTCGTTCACGAGCCGGCGACGCTAAGGTTCTTTACGGGAATATTAAAGCCCGTATCCGATTGGCCCGAAAAGCTCGTTGCGGCTTATAAGGCTGAGTTCGGTGACGATCAATAAGAGGAAAGAAATTTAGGGACGGGTATTTCCCGTCCTTTTTTTTTATAAATACTGACAAATTGAAATTTTTAAGGTATAATAAAGCAAATGCCGTATTTACTGCGAAGGGGTGTTTTAAGTGAGAAAGATATTATTGATCGCTTTTTTTGTTCTTTCGGTGATGCTTTGCGGTTGTACGGACAGCGAAAAAAACGACGTGCCGGGTAAAAAGGATAACGACAGCCTTATACAGGAAAGCGCAGGAGACTTCCTTCCCGTAAACGATACGAAAGACGGCGTGATCATCGATGACCTGATAGGCTGCGGCAGCCTATTGGGGCTTACCGCCGACGAAGCGGGCATACCGCGCGCGGTGATCGACGATTCTTCGGGGACGATCATAAAAACATATGCCGACGGTAATATTTTCGGAGTCAAGGATTATGCGGTCATATATTTTGAGCGCGGCACGGACAATGACGATCATATCATATCCTCGATATGGATACATATAAAGGGCGTTGGCTTTGATAAGTGCAAAGAGGAGCTTTCGGCGCTTTACGGCGAGCCGTACTCACAAGGCGAGGAACCGTATGTAGAGGCAAACGGCGGCGCGGTGATGTGGGCGGATTTTAGGGACGGAGACACGTTGATACGTCTCTCCAATGCAAGCGAACGCGAATATGACGAAATAGAGTTTTATAAAGCCGTGCAGTAAGATCTAAAATGTGCGGAACAAAAAATACATATTATATTCTAACAGTATAAAACGCCTTTTTGGTCTATGGCTTTGAGGCGTTTGAATAATAACAAAAAAGGAGAAAAACATATGAAAAAAGTAATTGCATTAGCGGTGGCGGCGCTTATGCTCGCAGGGCTTCTTTCGGCCTGCAGCTCCGAGTCGTCGTCTGTATCGGCCGAATCGACCGATGAGAACACCATTATGTTCATCGCCGAGAACGGCAGCGTTGATTCTTCCGTGAACGGAAACATCACGGTTTCGGAGGGCGAAATTCTTGTCATCGCACCTAATCTTACCGAGGGCAAGGTAAACATAACCGTATCGCGCGAGGGCAGCGAAAGCGAAATGCCTTCGATAGAGTGGGAATTTGAGGGTGTGGAGCCTACGGAGTATATGCCAAATGAGGGCGAATATGAAGTGGTATTCACAGTGACACAAAAGGCAAACGGCATTATAGAGATCTACACAAAGTCGGGAAATGAAAACATGACGGGCATGCCCAATCCGTGGAGGGAAGCCGACGCGGCGGAAGCAAACGGCACGGTCCCGCGTCTCTTTAAAGCTCCCGACGGCGCCGAAGGCGAGCATTGGTCGATAATGAACGCTCAGACGGGAGAAGACGAGCTCGTAGAGCTTGACTTTGCTAAGGACGGCATATCTTACAACGCGAGGGCACAGGTGACGGGCGACGACTATGCGGATATTTCCGGCATGTACTACGAATGGGGCGAACCCGAGGAAGTATCGCTTCCCGCATGGGGATTCGGCAATATGACGGGCAAAGTGTATACGTTCGACAACGGCGACGAAGCGGCTAAGCTCTGCACCTGGTACGACGTTGAGATAGGCATAAGCTACAGTCTTTCCGTGGCGGCAACACCCGAGGATATTGCCGCCGGGAGTATTTCCATCGAGGATATTGCCGCCGTTGATATTGCGGCCATGGCAAATTCCATGTACGAGCCTGCAAACGAGCCTCTTTCGGATATGCCCGACGAGGAGTAAGGCTTATAGCCATAAACGAAAAAAATTATGAACCTAAAGGAGAAGAAAAATGAGGAGAAGAAAAATGGGACAGAGCGAAAATAAATCCGGCAGCAGAAAAATGCTTAAATTCTTCGGCGTCCTCGATATTATTTTCGGTATATTGGGGTTGATATTCGGTATTATAGTGGCGGCAACCGGCGGTATAGGAGCCGCGGCGCCCGAAACGGCGGCAGATACTTCGCTTCAGATGGGTGTAGCGGCTTTGCTCGTGATAGGCATATTCCTTATCATTGCCGGGCTTATAGACCTTATCGTAGGCATACTCTCCGTGAGAGCGTCGAACAATCCCAAGAAGATAGGACCCGTTTGGATGCTTGCGCTTATATCACTTATTTTCAACCTGATAAGCGTTATCTATACTATCGCACAGGGCGGCGGCTCAAATGTGTGGTCCGCTATAGTAAGCCTTGCGATAGCGGCTATCGTATTCTTTGTTGCAAACAGCGTAAAGAAGGAAGCGCAAAACCTATAACCACTTAAAGCGTAATAAAAAGCAAAAAAAGCCCGAGCGGCGTAGGTTCCGTTCGGGCTTTTTATAAGGCACGACAAAAGAAGGAGAAATCTCAATGGAGGAAAACAAAAAAGCAAAAAAGCCGAAGCATAAGCTTGCAAACAGGCATCCGTTCATAGCAAGCGTGCTGTTTTCGCTTGTAGCGTTTTTTGCGATACAGTTCCCGCCGATCGTCGCGGGAAGCGTCGCGGGCAATACTGATATAGGCATGATTGCCGCGGCCGCCTTTTCGTTTATAGCGATGGCGGTATATAAATTCCGGTTCAGGCCCGATTTTGAGGGTATGCTTCGCGGCGGACGGCCGCTTTTGGGCTTTTGGCTGCTTTCGCTCTTTTTAGTCGTTTGGGCGCTTCATATCGTCGGCACGCTCGCGCTTGGCGAGGATGGGCTGATCCCTCCCCTTACGGGCTTTTGCATCGCGCTCATGGCGGGTTTTTGCGAGGAGACGGCTTTTCGCGGCATAGGCTTATCAATTCTTCTGCGCGGCATGAGAAGCGAAAAAAGGATACTTCACGCGCTTTTGTTCACGTCGGCGGTATTCGCCGTCGTTCATGCGGCCAACGCCGCAGCCGGCGCTGACATAAGCATGACGGCGGTTCAGGTAGCGGCCGCGTTCTGCATGGCGCTGCTTTTGGGCGCGTCGTATATACGAAGCGGAAACATATTGCCTGCAATAATATGTCACGTACTAAACGATGTAGTCGCCTTTATGGGGAATCCCGATACCGCGTCAAGCGGTATTTATACGGAAAGCGCGACGTGGACGTCGCTCGTCGGTCTTTCTTTGTACGCCGTTATGGGCGTGATAGGCCTGTGGCTCGTGCGTCCCGAAAAGCGCGCTGAGATACGCGCTCTGTGGGCAATGAAATGGAACGAGCAAAGCGAGGCAAATTCGTGTGACGAGGTTTTATAAAAAAGCGTATATCCGACCGCAAAGAAGAAAAAACATACGCTTTGCGGTCTTTGTTTTTTCAGTCTGCAAAAAACTTTTTGCGATGGTGGAAAAACGTAAGATTCTCCATTATAATAAGCATTAAGGATAATACTTTTTCCGCAAAAGGGAGGATCAAAATGGCTTCTGATAAGAAAAATGAGAATTTCAAGCTCGGCTTCGGGCTTATGCGCCTTCCGAGGCTTGAAAACGGCGAGATAGACGTAGTACAGACTTCTGAGATGATTGATCTTTTCATGGCGGCGGGCGGCACGTATTTTGATACCGCATACGTTTATCCCGGCTCGGAGGAGGCGGCGAAGAAGGCTCTCGTGGAAAGATATCCGAGAGAAAGCTATACTCTTGCGACAAAAATGATCATAAATCCCCAGATAACGGACAAGGACAGCGTGCTCAAAGAATTTGAGACAAGCCTTGAGCGCACGGGCGCGGGCTATTTCGATTATTATCTGCTCCATGCTCTCCAGGTGGCCAATTACAAAAAATACGACGAATACGGCCTTTGGGATTTTGTGAAGGAGCAAAAAAAGAAGGGACTTATAAGGCATTACGGCTTTTCCTTCCATGCCGATCCGGATATTCTTGAAGAAGTGCTTTCGAAGCATCCCGACGTTGAATTCGTACAGCTTCAGATAAATTACGCAGATTGGGACAATCCCGGTGTAAATTCAAGAAGGAACCTTGAGATATGCCGTGCTCACGGCAAAAAGGTAATAGTGATGGAGCCCGTGAAAGGCGGTATCCTTGCCGACCCGATAGACAGTGTAAAGGAGATATTCGACCGCGAAAACAACGGATTTTCCTATTCGTCGTGGGCGATAAGGTTCGCCTCAGGGCTTGACGGCGTATTCATGGTACTAAGCGGCATGAGCAATACGGCGCAGATGAAGGACAACCTAAGCTTTATGAGCGATTTTAAGCCGCTTTCCGAGCATGAACACGAGGTCATAAAGGCGGCGCAGAAGGCGCTCGGCGAAGACAAGTCCATACCGTGTACGTCGTGCCGTTACTGCACGAAGGTATGCCCGAAGAATATACCGATACCGGATATATTCACCGTTGAGAACAGAAAAAAGGGCAGCCCCGAATTTCGCACGATACGCGAATATACGATAGCTACCGTGGGAAAGGGCAAAGCAAGCGACTGTATAAAGTGCAAAAAGTGCGAGGAAGCCTGCCCGCAGCATTTAAAGATCACGGACCTTTTGGAAAAGTGTCTGTGGATGGAACAATAGGCGCTTACAATAATTCCGATAAAGAAGCGAGGTTCTAAAATGGCGCTTGCATGGAAGGATTATGAGCTTTCGCCCGAAGCGGTGGAGGAAATATCGGCTGATCTGCAGTCGTATATTTCGTCTCTCGGCGCCAAGCGGCGCGAGATACTGCGTATACGTCTTACGGTCGAGGAGATCCTCATCCGCATAATGGAGGGGAAAGAGGATACGCCGCAGATAAAGGTCGGCATGGGAAAACAGTACGGCAGGTACGCGCTGGATATACGATACGGAGGGGAGCCGTTTGACCCGACGGAGTCGGAGGGCGACGAGTGGAGCGGAAAGATCCTTTCCGCCCTGGGACTTTCGCCCGCATGGTCATACAGACGAAAAGCGAACAGGGTAACACTTACCCTAAAGGAGCGCGGAAAGAAAAGCACGCTGTTTTATCTTATCACGGCCATTGCCGCCGCGGTCGTTTTGGGCTTTTTGGGGCGCTTCATACCCGAAACGGTGACAGCCGCGCTTGACGTACAGCTAATAACGCCGCTCATGACGGCGTTCTTGGGACTTTTAAATACCTTTGCGGGCTTTATGATAGCCTTTACTGTCTGCAGCGGCGTTATGGGCGTGGGTGACTCGTCCGCTCTGGGCAGAATGGGCAAAGGAGTAATACTGCGCTTTCTTTCGCTTTCAGCCCTGGCAAGCGTATTTGCAATGCTTTTTTCGCTTCCGTTCGTAGCTCTTAAGATCTCCGTATCTTTGGACAGCGCCCTGTCTCAGATAGACAAAATAACGGGAATGATATTCGGCATACTGCCAACCGACCCGATATCGCCGTTTTCGCAGGGCAACACGATGCAGATAATCGTAATATCCGTATGCGTCGGAGCGGGGCTTTTGTCGCTGGGCGAACGCACAGCACACATCCGCACGTTCATCGAAGAGGGAACGCTTATTTTGCAGCGCATAACGGAGGCCGTATGCTCGCTTATACCCGTGTTCGTATTCGCCGCACTGCTTCATCAGTTCTGGGCGGGAGACGCGTTGCTCATACTGTCGGTTTGGAAGCCCATATGCCTTTGTGTTGGGCTGTCGCTCGTGTGGTCGGCAGCAATGTACATTTTCGCTGCTGTAAGATTGGGCTGTTCGCCTGTGCTTTTGCTTAAAAAGACGATGCCGCCCTTTTTTGTGGCGTTTTCAACGGCGTCGAGCATGTCTGTATTTACGATGTGCATGGACATATGCCGAAAAAAACTGGGCGTAGGCGACGCACTTGTAAAATTTGCCTATCCCATCGGCATGGTAGTATATAAGCCGGCGTTCGTTGTGGAATTATGCGTTTTTTCGTGCGTGTTCGCACAGACGTATTCGCTTGATGTAAGCGTGCCGTGGCTTGTTTTGGCCGCGCTTACGGCCTTGTTCTTAGCGGTTGCAGTGCCGCCTATACCGGGCGCGGCGCTCATAGTATACAGCGTGCTGTTTGCGCAGCTTGGCATACCGGCGGAGGCGCTTTTGCTGGCGGCCACGATTGAAATACTCATGGACCATGTAAATACGGCCTTCCACGTGGGATTTCAGCTTGTGGAGATCGCGCGTATGGCGAAGGTCATGGGAAATATCGACCGCGACGCGCTTCTTCGCAGGGAATGAGACGCGCGGAAAATATCGTTTATAAAAAAGGAGGAATTATTGTGACTTCGGATTTTAAGCGTATGGTGACGATGGACCCGTCGGGATTCGTGCTTTTGTCGGATTACGTGCCGGGGATATTGCAGGAGATAAGATATTTTTCCACATACAATTTTATCGGGGACCGTATAGACGGAGACGAGGAGCCGTGCGCGCTTATAACGAAAGAAGCGGCAAGAGCTCTTAAAGCCGTGAGCAACGAATTGAACGTGCGCGGATACAGGCTGAAGGTGTTCGACGCTTATCGCCCCGTAAGCGCGGTAAAGCAGTTCGTTTTATGGGGGATAGAAGATACGGATATACGCATGAAGCCGTATTTTTATCCGGAGCTTGAGAAAACGGCGCTTTTTAAAACAGGATATATAGCGGCTCAGTCTACGCACAGCAGAGGCAGCGCGGTCGATCTTACGCTTCTTGATATGGCGACGGGCAAGGAGGTAGATATGGGAAGTTCCTTCGACTTTTTCAGCGAGATATCTCATCCGACGTACAGGGGAATAACAGAAGAACAGTATGAAAACAGAATGATATTAAGAAACGCCATGATTAGAAACGGTTTTAAGCCTTACGAGTGCGAATGGTGGCATTTCTCACTGAACGAAGAACCCTTCCCGGATACGTATTTTGAATTTCCCGTATCTTCAGCATATCTGAAGAGATAAAGTATGCGGGATCTTAACCTTAAAACGGAGGTTTCGGTGCAGTATATTTATTATTACGATTCGCCTTTGGGAGGAATAACGCTTCGATCGGACGGGGAGGCCCTTACGGGACTTTGGTTTGACGAGGAGCTGGGAATTGCCGAAGAGATGAAAACGGGCGTCTTAAAAAAGCTGCCCGTTTTTCTGGAAACGGGAAAATGGCTCGACATTTATTTTCAGGGCAGAGAGCCTGACTTTACGCCGAAGCTTTGCCTTAAAGGAAGCCCGTTTCAAATGACTGTATGGGAGACGCTTCTCGGCATACCCTACGGACGCACAAAGACGTATAAAAACGTGGCCGAAGCCGCAAGGGAGCGCATGGGCGCGCTGCGAATGTCGGCGCAGGCCGCAGGCGGCGCAGTTGGAAAAAATCCCGTTTCGATAATCGTGCCTTGCCACCGCGTCGTAGGCTCGAACGGAAGCCTTACGGGATATGCCGGAGGCCTTTTTAGAAAGGCCGCGCTTTTGCGGCTTGAGGGGAACGATATGACGCGGCTGTTTATGCCGAAAGAGCGATAATAACAAGCGGTATGCATTGCCTGAGGGCAGCACATACCGCTTTTATATTTATGCGCCGTATCCTTTTAATACTTCTATCGAAGCGGCAAATTTTTTCTGTTCGTCGGGCGTAAGGTGGTACGTCACAAGTTCCTTTATTCCTTCCAAAGCGACGACTGCCGGAACTCCGGCGTATATGCCGGACACGCCGTATTCTCCGCGAAGCATACACGAAACGGGGAGCACCTTGTTCTCATCGAAAAGTATCGCGCGGATGACCTGCGCCGTAACAGAGGCGATGCCGTAATAAGTGGCCCCTTTGCCCGCGACTACTTCGTAGGCGATATGCGCGATCTCGCTTTGTATATTGTCAAGGTCAACATGGCCGAACCGCTTAGGATCGTCGGCAAGGATATCGAGAAAGGGCTTTCCGCCCACGGTCGCCTGGCTCCACGGTATCATCTGCGAATCGCCGTGCTCGCCCATGCACAGCGCGTTCACGCTTCTGGGGTCAACGTCTAAAAGGTCGGCAAGATACATCCTCAGGCGCGATGAGTCAAGAAGCGTGCCCGTGCCTATAACTTTTTCATACGGAAGCCCCGACCGCTTCTGTATATACTGCGTCATAAGATCAACGGGGTTTGAAACGACGACAAAAATACCCGAAAAGCCCGAAGCCATAACGGGCGGTATTATCATGTCTATAACAGCGCGCGCCTTTTCGTACATATCGAGGCGCGTCATGCCTAGCTTATAGGGCGCGCCTATCGTTATAACAATAATGTCGGCGTCGGAGCAGTCGTCATACTCGCCGTCGTGTATATATACCTTGCTGTTTGAAAAACCAAGAGAATGTTTAAGGTCGGTCGCCTCCGCCCAAACTTTTTTCTTGTTTATGTCTATTAAAAGAAGCTCGCCGCAGAGCTGATTGGAAACGATATTGTAAGCAAGCGTGGAGCCTACGCTCCCACATCCGATAACGGCCACCTTCGTTCGGCCTAAAGACATTTAGCTCATCCCCTTTTTTATGTTTCTTTTATTCTATCATATCACAGCGTATATCTGTTATGAATTTTTATAAAGAGACGTATTTTATTAAACGACGTTTTTTTGAATGCGAGACGTTTTTTGGTTGAACGCCGCGCCGCGTGATCGTATAATTAAAAACAGATATTAAATCGGCAGACGGACTTCATTACAATACATACGGAACAATACATACAGATCAAAAAGGAGGAAACGATATGAAACATTCTTATCGGATAAAGGCGCTTATGCTGGCGTTCTGCCTGCTTGCGGCGATGGCCGCGCCGGGTGCGGCTGCGGCGCCCGATGTGTGGGACGGGAGCGTTGCCTCATCATTTGCCAAAGGCTCGGGCACTGAAAGCGACCCGTATCAGATAGCCGACGCGGCGCAGCTTGCGCTCCTTTCTAAGCTTGTTAACGAAGGGAACGAGGATTATAACGCCGCATGCTATGAGCTTACGGCGGACATCGACCTTGGCGGGAGCGAGGACAACCAATGGACGCCGATAGGCAAAGATGAAGGGTCGGATTATTGTCCGTTCCGCGGCCAGTTCGACGGTAAGGGCCACAGTATCACGGGACTGTATATAAGCGGTTGGGATGACAATGTCGGTCTCTTTGGATGCACCGCACGCAGTACGGTTCGGAATGTCACCGTCGGCGGTTTTGTCAGAGGCAAAGCCAACGTAGGCGGTATTGTCGGAAAGAACGCGACCGGTAAGGTGATCAACTGCCGAAACGACGCCGCTGTGGACGGCGCTTATCAGGTCGGCGGAGTGGTGGGATATAACCATGCGCAAAATGCTTCGGGAGCGGTTGCCGAAGTGACAGAGTGCGTGAATACCGGCTGTGTGACCGTATCAAGCTCTAAGGCAGGCGGGGTAGTCGGAGAAAACTATACCTACAAGGGAGCGTCAAGAGTTACCCGGTGCGTAAATACCGGACAGGTGGCCGCAAAATCCTCGAGCTGTCAATACATAGGCGGTGTTGTGGGTTACAGCTCTGCCGACAGCTATGGCACAGCAGAGGTGGCAGACTGCTATAATACCGGCGTTGTCGCCCGCCTTGACCGCACGGGACTTCCATACGGCAAATATGTGGGCGGTGTAGTGGGACGCAACCGTGCGACAGGGTCATCATACGTTTTTTCAAGCGGATACGTCAGAGCCGCCGCATCCGTAGTGAACTGCTACAACGTCGGCGTCGTGGAAGGCGGGGATTATGTCCGCGGCGTGATAGGCTCCACATCATTTAATTCGGGCGTAGTTGACGGATGTACGGTTAAGGGATGTCGTTTTCTTAAAACAGATTCCATAAATGCCGACCTTACCGCCCTGTACCGAAGCGGCGGTACAGGCAGTGTAAAGGTGGACGATGAGACAGGTCCGATCTCAGAAGCGGAATTCGGAACTTGGGACAGCTTCGTAAACTGGGACAGAGACATTTGGACGATGGGAACGGACCTTGATCCCGGGATCAGCGGCGTCACCGCTCGACCTGTGCTCATAAGCGTGGACGAGCCCGAAATGTCGGTGCCCGTAACGGGCGTGTCAATAGACATAGAAGAGCTTACGCTTATTTCAGGCGAGACCGCAGTACTTACAGCCGAGGTTACGCCCGAGGACGCCTCGGACAAGACCGTTTCGTGGGAAAGCAGCGCCCCCGACGTCGTCAAAGTGGATGAAAGCGGCAGACTTACAGCCGTTGCTTCGGGCAGCGCCAAGATAACCGCTTCGGCCGGAGGGAAGAGCGCATCATGTGATGTGACAGTGGTATCTGCAAAGATCGAGGGGCTATCTTATTCTCAAGGGAAGGCTGCCGTGCGCGTCACTTCATCTGATCCCGCAACCGCAGTCTTCGCCGCATATGAGGAAGGACGCTATATCGGCGGGATGGTAAAGATGCTCTCTGCCGCGACTCGGACGGAGCTTTCGTTTGATGTGCCAGAGGGGGCGGATACCGTCAGGGTATTCGTGCTTGACAATGATTATAGACCGCTCATCCTCTGCGGAGAGCTTTCGGTTAAGTAAACACAGGACCGCAAAACAAATGTGACAGCGGGATATAAAAAACAGATCATTTTGAAACGCAACAGGAATAAACTTATCCGTACATTGAAAACGCATATAGGATAGAGTATAATTGCAATATGTAGAAAAATCGGAGGGGCAGCGTTTATGCTTCGATACAGCAAGCTGCCAAAGAGCCGGATCGTGCTGTTTCCGGACGAACAGATATCTCCGGAGCAGACAAAAGGCGTCAAGAAACTGCGTAAGACGCGCCTCATAGACGGCTTTCTCCACGCCTCGATCCTAAAGCAGTGGGGGTATCTTGCGGATACCTTGGAATCAATTTGAAAGGTTGTGTCGCAAATGAAAGGAAAAAGAGCGTTTTCTCTGCTGCTGTCTTTCTGCCTGCTCTTGGGGCTGCTGCCTGCCCTGACCGCGCCGATGGCCGCCGCCGCAGGCACTGTGGAGGTTTCGGATATGGAGACCTTCAAGCAGCTCATGACGCAGGACGGGGACGTGGATATCCGGCTGACCACCCATCTCTTCGAGCAGCACGGCTGGGTCCAGTCCTGGGGAGGCGACCTGCCCTTATGGGCGGAGATCCTGTTCCCATGGTTCATGGCCATCGAACACTCGATCCCGAAATACTACGACCCGAGTGGGGAAGTGGTCGCCTGTCCGACGGGAGAGCGCAATGACGATTACGGTTACAAGCTGCCCTACTGGCTGATCGTCGGCAGCGGCACGAAAAAGGTGGATCTGAACGGGTTTTCTATCGTCGTAGACTATCCCAATATATACGAAGGCACGTCCACCATGTTCCGCATCGACGAGGGGACGTCCCTCACCATCAACGATTCCACCGGCCAGGCGGGCTACATCCACTATGAGGGCTATATTTTCGACGTGGAGGACTACAGCAACGAGATCTATTATTTCGCCACCGACATGACCCGCCACCTCTTTGAGGTGAACGGCGGAAACCTGACGATCAATGGGGGCACTCTGGAGGCGGGCCGCTCCAAAAAGCAGTGGATCACCAACGCCCACCCTCGGGAGACGCACGGACTCAACGAACACTGGATCAATCAGAACAAGTCCTACACGGGCAACGTAACCAAATCCGTGAACGGCGACGCGATCATTGTGCGTTCCGGCGCTCTGAGGCTAAACGGCGGCGTGCTCCTGGGCAGGGGCGAGTATCGTGAGGTCATTTGGGCAGGCCGTGGGACTGTTCAGATCGTAGAGGCCAACCTGGATGCCCGGGGAGGCGCCGACTGTCTCAGCGTGTTGCAGGATGCGGAGCTTACCATCTTTTCCGGCGTTTTCTGCATCCACGCGAACGACGTCGTTTACGAAGGCCGCAGCACGGGTATTGAAGGCTATCCCTACGTCTATCACTATGGGAAGGCAGGCGCCCTTGGTTTCGGCAAGGAGGATTTCAACTACGATCAGGTGAGCGTATCTTTCATGGACCCCAATCCGCCACGCCATTGGATGGTGCCCAACAGCATCGTCAAGGGGGATGGCTTCGATCTCTGGAATGCGCTTGTGTCCCCCGGTCAGGAGACCTTCATGATGGTCAAGCCGGTGTCGCACGAGGCGGATATCGATTTTATGGCCGACCCCGGGCATTTCCAACCGACACTCAATACCGACAGCGTCGTTGTGAAGACCAATTATACGCCGCTTTTCGGGGAGGCCGCCGAGGCCCGGAACAAAGAGGTGTACGTCTGGTGTTTCTATGACGTATATGAGTTCGAGACCATGACGGTGCTCGGTCACTGCAACGCTCCGGTCAATGCCGCGGTGGATCTTTGCGAAGTGATGCCGGGCCTGTCGGAACAATTCGAAGAGGGCAAGACCTATGCCGTCTTCGCGACGGTCATCGAGCAGTACGAGGGCGCCTGCCGCTACGAGCCCAGGACGGTATGCTGCAATCTTTTCAACGCTACAAGTCACCGGCCGATCACGATCACAAAGCAGCCGGACACGGTAAGGTATGTGGCGGGCCGCAAGGGCGGACAGGTGACACTCACGGCGGAGGCCGCAAACGCGACGGACGCTTACTGGGAGATGACCGCGCCCTATTACAGAAAGCTTAAGCCCACGACCTTCCAAAACGGCAAGGCCACGCTGACCGTGCCGGTGGAATATGAGGCGACGTACCGCTGCCAGTTTACAAATCCGTATTATTACAGCGCTGTTCACGATACCTACACCTATATACCTACGAATGAGGCGGAAGTGGCCTATATGCCGGCCTTTGAGTTGGGGTACGACCAAACGAATGACCAGTTTGCGGTCCAGGGCTACGATACGGAGATCGTTCTTTGGCATAACGGCCAGGAAGACAGAGGGCAGCCCTTTTACGGCTGGGACTACGGGCAGGCGGGCATGTATGCCTGGTATAAGGACGGCGAAAAGCTGACGATGGACGGAACGCATTACGAGGCGGTTGCCTACTGGGGCGGCGGCCTGGGATTAAGGATAAAAAACGTTACCAAGACAGATGCCGGCATGTACGAGTGCAGGTGCGGTCTGGAGGATATGCCGTTCGGAAGCGGCAAAGTAGATCTAGATGTTTTGGAGTCAGCCGGCTGGGTCTATGACGTCTCGCTGACAGGCATGAAGGACCGCTATGTGGGTGATCTGCCGCCTGAGGCAAGCACGATACGGACGAACGATATACGGGTCGGAGTGACCGACGTCGAGTGGGCCAACCTGGACGCCGGGGGACATATCACTGCGGAGTCGTACTACACCATAACTGTTGAAGCAAAGTACGGGGCGACATTCGACGAAACGATGACCTGGAACATGGACGGCAGTTACATGGACGTTGCGCTCGTTTCTGCGGACGGCAAGGAAGCTTTGCTCGTGGACACCCACAAATACGAGGGCCGAGGCGATTATGTCGAAGAGGACGATACGGTCGTCCTCAATCAGACTTCGTTTACGGTCTATCAGGGCCTTTACAGCCCGCTGAACGGACAGTTCAGGGTCAGCAGGTTCATCTGTCCCTCTGCGCATTCTTCGGTGCTGGGTCATACGCACGAGATCGGCAGCGTGGAATTGGCGAAAGGCTCCCTCCCGTATGGGCTCAAATTCCTGCACGACGGCTTCTGCGGACAGGTCTTTGCAGATCCTGGGGTCTACAAGGCTACGCTCCGCTATGCTATCGTCGACGCCGACACCGGGGAAAAGCACAACAGCTGCGACGTTGAGATCACCTTCAATGTGATGCCGGCGCAGGGCGACCCAAGCGAACCCATTGAGCATATCCATGACTTCTGCGATTGGACATCCGACGGTCCGAATACCCACTCCGCCGTCTGCATTGACTGCGGCGAGAGCATGTGGTTCCCCCATGACTGGGACGAGGGGACCGCCACGAAGATCCCCACACGAAGCACGGACGGTATAATGACCTACACCTGCTCGATCTGCGGGGAGACTCGAACGGAGGCCCTGCCCTATGAGGATTATATGCCGCCCTTCCCCGAGGTGGGAGAAGTGAGCTATGAGGACGGCACGCTGCAAATCAGCCTGACCGAATACAGCGGCGACGCCGCCGACGTCCGGCTCTGCATTGCCGCCTATGATCAGAGCGGCAAGCTGCTGCGCGTCATCATCACCACACCTGACAAAACCGGCAAATTTGAGACAGAGCTGGGCCTTGGCGCGAAGCGCATTTCCGTTTTCGTCCTGGATAAGACGACCTTTACGCCGCTTACCGACCTCTTCTCCAAGACCGTGGGCTGATCCCTATCCGGTTGACGGAAAAGAGGTAAAACACGCCATGACAGAAGAAAGAGTACTCCTCTTCTCGTTTATTGCAAAAAATGCGGCGCTCCCGCAGGCTTTGACATCATCTGGCAGACCTACCGCTGCGCAAGCTGCGGCGAGGTGATCGGGATCGCGGAGGCAAAGGAGCAGGCATATCACCGGAGGGGACGGCGGTCAAAATTTCTCGCCGGTTGGACGATCAGGAGCTCAATGACATGGAGCCCTATGACCGATCGGCGGCGCAGCCCATTGAATATGGTTTTATCGCCGGCAGCGGCGCCGCGATTTTGATGTGATGCTGCCCGTGAGACCGAGGGTATCTTCGCTGGCCGGAAGGATATTACGCTCAAGGATGGGAATATGGTTTGCAGCGACTGCACAAAGAAGGTGCGGATCCTTTTATCCCCTGCGCAGTGTCAAGACGTTTGTGTAATCCGGGTCTTGTTTTGGCTATACATACATCGGGGGGAAAAGTGTGCCGAAAAGAGGATGGATCAATTCGCTGGAAGGACTGACGCTGGAGGAACTCAAAAAGGCAGAGAGGGACGTGCAGCAGGCGGCGCTTTAAGCAAAAGTCCCCCAAAAAAACAAACAGACCGAGGAGGCTTAAAAAAGCCGCCTCGGTTTCTCTGTTTGATTTCCGCAGGGGTTTGAAAATGACGGCCAAATGATTTACAATAATACGTGTATGATAAAATACGCGGCGCGCTTCGCCCCATACGGCAAAGCGGCAGATCTTATCTGAGCCTTCAAAGGACGCGCGGACGTTTGTCCCTGCATAGTTCGAAGGGGAACTAAATAGATCTGATTTGGGACGAATACGGTTTTTTGGAAAATAATTTTTGAAAGGATAATTCTTATGAAAAACAAAGGCAGGTATATTGCGGCGGTCGTCTTCGGCGTACTCACGGTAATATGGATAATTCTTGTTCGCGCCGTTGACGTGCAGGCGATCGGTCCGGAGAATACGAGCATAGGACTGTCGCACTTGAATCAGTATATCTTTGATTCGCTCGGAGTAAACATGACGTGGTACAAAGTCACACAGGGGCTTGGCGTTTTAGCTATCTTGATTGCGCTTCTTTTCGTATTGGCGGGAGTACTTCAGTTCATCAAAAAAAAGAGTGTCGCCAAAATCAACAAGGACCTTCTTGCTCTTTACGGACTTTACGTTTTGGTGATATGCGTCTATATCCTGTTTGAAGCCGTGATCGTTAATTACAGACCCATAATCATGCCGGACGCCCTGCATCCGGAGGCGTCGTTCCCGTCCTCGCATACGATGCTTGTCTGCGTCGTCATGGGCAGCGCCGCGGCGTTTGTCGGAAGGCACTTTAAAAGAAAGCCGCTGTGCGGCGTACTTAAGATCGTCTGCGTCGTTATCATTGCAATAACCGTGATAGGAAGACTGCTTTCGGGCGTTCATTGGTTTAGCGATATAATCGGAGGGATACTGATAAGCCTGACGCTACTTTCGCTGTATTTGGGATTTACGAAAAAAAGACGCAACCTCAGTCAACGGGAGCGCTCTTTGAAAAAGAAAGGCGCTTGACGGCCGACAGTCTTCACAGAGGAAACGCTGGAGGCGTCCGTTTTTGCAAAATGTGTCGATATATGATACAATATAATATAAATCTTAATTTGAATGGAGAACGTATGATAGCGATAATTGATTACGGCGCCGGAAACTTAAAGAGCGTACAGAAGGCGTTTTCATATTTGGGCTTCGAGTCTGAAATTACGAGCGATCCCGAAAAGATACTTTCGGCTTCGCACGTGATCCTGCCGGGCGTGGGCTCGTTCGGAGAGGCCATGAACAAGCTGAACGCGGCGGGACTGCCGCCTGTGATACATAAAGCGATAGATGCGGGCGTGCCGTTTTTGGGCATCTGCCTCGGACTTCAGCTCCTCTTTGAGGAGAGCGAGGAGTCGCCGGGCGCAAAAGGTCTCGGAGTATTTCGCGGCAGGGTGGTAAAGATACCGCCGAAGGCGGGCTTTAAGATACCGCATATGGGATGGAATTCGATAAAGATAAACGACGCCTGCCCTCTTTTTTCGGGGCTTTCGGGCGAGCCGTACGTATATTTCGTTCATTCGTATTATCCCGACGCGGAGGACGACGGGGTCGTATGCGCGCGCACGGAATATACGGATACGCTCAAAGTGGGCGCGTGGAGAAAGAACGTCTTTGCCGTGCAGTTCCATCCGGAGAAAAGCTCCGACGTGGGGCTTATGATGCTTAAGAACTTTGCTGGACTTAAAAAGGGGGAACTTTGATATGCACGCGAAACGTATCATACCGTGCCTTGACGTACACGCCGGGCGCGTCGTCAAGGGCGTGAATTTCGTTAATCTTACAGATGCGGGCGACCCCGTGCTCATAGGCGCGGCCTACGACAAGGCGGGCGCGGACGAGCTGGTGTTCCTCGACATTACGGCTTCAAGCGATAATCGTTCGATAGTGCTCGATATGGTGCGACGAGTGGCCGAAACGGTGTTCATACCGTTCACCGTGGGCGGCGGCATACGCACGGTCGAGGATTTTCGCGATATTTTAAGAGAAGGAGCGGACAAGATATCGATAAACTCTACGGCCGTTAAGAACCCGCAGCTCATAACGGACGCGGCGCGCATTTTCGGCAGCCAGTGCGTCGTCGTTGCGATAGACGCAAAGCGGCGCGATGCGGGCGGCTGGGACGTTTACGTTCACGGCGGCCGCACGAATACGGGCATAGACGCCGTAAAGTGGGCGAAGCGCGCCTGCGAGCTCGGCGCGGGAGAGATACTGCTTACGAGTATGGACTGCGACGGCACGAAGGCGGGATACGATATCGAGCTTACGCGCGAGATCGCCGAAACGGTCAGCATTCCCGTCATAGCCTCCGGCGGCGCCGGCACGATGGAACATTTTAAAGAGGCTTTAACAGACGCGAAAGCGGACGCGGCGCTTGCCGCATCGCTGTTTCACTACAAAGAGATGGAGATAATGGATCTAAAGCGATATTTGAACGAAGCGGGCGTGCCCGTAAGGATATAAAGGGAAGAGGAGAGATCAAAATGAAGCACGAGCTTGTGATAGTTCTCGATTTCGGCGGGCAGTATAATCAGCTAATTGCGCGCCGCGTAAGAGAAAACAGCGTTTACTGCGAGATAAAAAGCTATAAAACTCCTATTGAGGAGATACGCGCCCTTTCCCCCAAGGGCATAATATTCACGGGCGGTCCGAACAGCGTTTACGACCCCTCGTCGCCGCACATCTCGAAGGAGATATTCGAGCTGGGAGTGCCGATCCTTGGCATATGCTACGGCTGCCAGCTTATGGCGTACACGCTCGGCGGCGAGGTCTCGGCCTGCGAAAAGAGCGAATACGGCAAGATAGACGTGACGGTAGACGACAGGGAAAGCCTGCTGTTTCGGGGGATACCCGCTCACAGCATCGTATGGATGAGCCATACCGATTACGTAAGCCGCCTGCCCGAGGGCTTTAAGGCGTCGGCCCATTCGGCGGACTGCCCCACGGCGGCTTTTGAGAATGAGGAGAAAAAACTCTATTCCGTGCAGTTCCATCCCGAGGTCACGCACAGCGAATACGGTAAGGAGATACTTCGCAACTTCCTCTATAACGTATGCGAATGCCGAGGCGACTGGGTGATGGACGATTTCATAGAAACAACGGTCGAAAAGCTGCGCGCGCAGATAGGCAGCCGCAAGGTAGTGCTTGGACTTTCGGGCGGCGTCGATTCGTCCGTTGCAGCGGGGCTTTTAAGCCGTGCCGTGGGCAGTCAGCTCACGTGCGTATTCGTCGATCAGGGACTTATGCGAAAGGACGAGGGCGATTTTGTAGAAAACACCTTTACGAAGCTGTTCGACATGAAATTCGTGCGCGTTAATTGTGAGGAGCAGTTTCTTGAGAAGCTGAAGGGCGTCACCGATCCCGAGGAAAAGCGAAAGATCATAGGCCGTGAGTTTTACAAGGTGTTCTGGGACAAGGTGCGCGAGGAGGCGGACGGCGGATTTTTCGCGCAGGGTACGATATATCCCGACCGAATAGAGAGCGGCAAGGGCAACGAGGCCGGAAAAGGCAGCACCGCGACGATAAAGACGCATCACAATATGGTTGAGAAGCCTGCCGATATAAAATTCGACGGCACTATTGAGCCGCTAGGCGATCTCTTTAAGGATGAGGTGCGCGCCGTGGGCGAAAAGCTGGGCATCCCGCGCGAGCTCGTATGGCGCCAGCCGTTCCCGGGGCCGGGGCTAGGCGTTCGCATTATAGGCGAGATAACAAAGGAGAAGATAAAGGTGCTGCAGGAGGCCGACGCCGTATTCCGCGATGAGATACGAAAGAGCGGCATCGAAAGCGAGCTTAAGCAGTTCTTCGCAGTACTGCCCGACGTTAAGACCGTCGGCGTCATGGGCGACCACAGAACGTACGACCACCTTATAGCGATAAGAGCAATAACTACAGACGACTTTATGACGGCCGACTGGGCGCGCATACCGTACGACGTGCTCGCGCGCATCTCGAACCGCCTCACGAACGAGGTGGAGCACGTAAACAGGGTGGTATACGATATTACGTCCAAGCCTCCCGGAACAGTGGAGTGGGAGTGATCATCAGACGCCTTTTTCACGAAAACGTGCCCCCGGCCTGTTCTGCGGCGGCGGTTCTCGCAGCAGGCAATATTGCAGATGCTGTCGTTACCGGGTAATGTCTCTAAAAAACAGTAGAAGCTGCTGAATACATCACGCTCAAGGTCTGGTCCATGGGCGCAGGGGTCGTGTTCTATAAAGAACACGTTGCGGCGCCTTTCCGGGCAGTCTGCTTCCCGAACAGCACGCACATACCGGTCAGCGATCACCCTGAATAGTTTGCCAAAGAAGTCAAAAAAACGCTGCGAAACAATAAATAAAGGAGAATGACAAATGAAAAAACTGCTCGCACTTATCCTTGCCTTATCCATGATCTTCGCCCTCGCGGCCTGCGGCAGCAACGACAGCGGCGAAAAAAACGATTCCCCGGCAGAACAGACACAGGATCAAGTAAGCGAAACTTCAGGACCGGCAGAAGATTCTCTGGAAAGCAAGCCAAAGATCGTTGTGCTGGCGACGGGAGGAACCATCGCCGGAGTTGGCGAAGCAGGAAAAACCGCAGGGTATAAACCGGGTTCTCTGACGGCAGAAGAATTGCTTTCTGCGGTGCCGCAGCTGGCAGATGTCGCTGAAATTGAAGCGATCCAGATCTGCAACGTCAATTCCGACGATATCACAGCGGAAGTTTGGATCGAGCTGGCCAATACGATCAATGAAATGGCTGCAGATCCGGATGTAAAGGGCTTTGTGATCACCCATGGAACCGACACGATGGAGGAAACCGCTTATTTTCTGAATCTGACGGTGAAAACAGACAAGCCTGTGGTGCTGACCGGCTCCATGCGTCCCGCAACCTCCATCTCAGCCGACGGCCCCATGAATCTGTATGAATCCGTCTGTGTCGCCGCTTCGGATGAAGCGGCAGGACAAGGCGTACTGATCGTTTTCTCCGATCGGATCTACGCCGCCCGTTCCATGACAAAAACCAGCACCTACAGCGTGATGGCTATCTCAGCCGGAGAGACCGGCAGCATCGGCATTGTTCGGGACGGAGAGGTCTATCTGTATGAGCATGCGTCCCAGAAACATACGACAAACTCTGAGTTTGATGTGTCAGGGCTTACGACCCTTCCGAAGGTATCGATTATCTATTTTGCCGTGGATGCGGACCCTGAACTGCTGCGCTACGCCGCCGAGCATTCCGACGGCCTGGTGATCGCCGGAGCCGGGGCAGGCGAATTCAGCGAGGAATGGATAGAGATCATCAAAGGCCTTCAGATCCCGGTCGTCATTTCCAGCCGGATTGACGACGGCGTCATCACAAAAGGAAATCTGCTGTGCGAAAACACAGTCGCCGCGAACAACCTGTCTCCCCAGAAGGCGGCCATTCTGCTGCGGCTGGCCCTGACGGGTGAGGTAAGTCAGGAAAGGCTGGAAGAACTGTTCCTGCAATACTGATTTATGATTCCCAAAGGACGATATCCCAAAACAGTGAACGGAGAAATATGTGTGTTGAGTCATAAGACTGTCTGCAAATGTCGGCAAATCGTGTTTTAAGTGAGAAAAAACAATGCAGAAATTGCTGTTCACTTTTTTGCTTTTGTTCTGATCGCGGTGAGCGTTGTCTCTATAGGCTGAAGAAACGATTGTGCAGTTTTTGCCCATGTCGGTGAAAGTATTGCTGCTTCCCAAATTTGAGATCGGTGAAATGGCCGGTGATTTTCCCGGCGAGGCTCAGTATTACGCGGCACGAAATTAAGCGGCTTTGGGATAAACCGTCCTGCTGCGGGTCGCTTAAGAAAAGACCTGTGAATGAAATGTAAAAAAGCGTAAAGCCGAAAGCGGAGGCTTGAAAACATGAAAAAAATCATCGTATCCATCGTTCTTATGCTCTGCATGAACGCAGTATTCTGCCTGCCGGTATATGCGGCGGACACAGTCGCCGGCGGGACGTGCGGCGCGGACGGGGACAATGTGGTCTGGACGCTGGACAGCGACGGAAAGCTGACCATCAGCGGCAGCGGCGCGATGGCGGATTACAATTATTATACTGAGTGCCCTTGGTATGACTACAGAAGATCCGAAATCTCCATAACCTCCGTTGAGGTGATGCCCGGGGTCACGAGTATCGGGGATCATGCTTTTCAGTACTGCTTTAACATGGAAAGCGTGTCGCTTCCTTCCGGCATCACCAAAATCGGAGATAACGCCTTCGAGAGCAACTTTTACGTGCGGGAGATCACTATCCCTGACGGGGTCACGTCCATCGGCAAAGAAGCGTTTTACAAATGCGGAAGTCTGGAAAGCGTCACTGTCCCGGACAGCGTCGTCACCATAGGCGTATCTGCGTTCAACGAATGCTACGTACTTAAGAGCGTTACGCTTCCGAATACGCTCACGACCCTGGAATCCAAGCTTTTCAGGCAATGCTGGGAGCTTAAGCACGTCACGATCCCCGACAGTCTCACCTCGATCGGAAGTTATGTGTTCTATGAGTGTTTCGAGCTTACCGATATCCATATTCCCGATGGAATGAAGACGATCGGGAATGGAGCCTTCTATGCCTGCCTAGCGCTGGACGGTATAACATTGCCCGACGGACTTGAATCGATCGGAGAAGAGGCTTTCTGCGATTGTAAAAGCCTGACGGAAATCGACGTGCCGGACAGCGTCGCTTCTCTTGGGGAAGACGCTTTCCTCGGGTGCGAATCCCTGACCCGCGCGAAGGTATCTAATCAGATCACTGCGCTTAACGGGACATTCTATGCCTGCAGAAGCATGACCGATGTGACGATCCCGGACAGCGTCACCTATATAGGGAACGGGGCATTCAGCGAATGCGACAGCCTCGAGCATGTGGATCTTCCCGCTCATCTTGAGACGATCGGAGCAAACGGGTTCTCCGGATGCGATAGCATTACGGAGATCTCTTTTCCCGAAAGTCTTACTCTCATAGGAAATTATGCTTTTGCCGGCTGCTCGAATCTGACCTCCGTTATCCTTCCGGAGGGCCTTTGGAAGATCGGCTACAGAGGCTTTTTCAAAAACGAAAGCCTGCACACGGTCTATCTTCCGGAAAGTCTTGAGGTGATCGGGGAAGATGCTTTCCGGGGATGCGGGCAGCTTGGCGGGATCGTTATTCCCAAAAACGTGACCGATTTCGGAGATTATGCTTTTGCGGACTGCAGCAGTCTGTCCGGCCTTACGCTTTCCGACGGGCTTAGGACCCTCGGCAAAGCTGCATTCTGGAATTGCGTAAGCCTAAAAAACGTAACGATCCCGAACAGCTTCTCAAAGCTTCCGGTTTCGGCGTTCAATAACTGCATTTCGTTGACCACCGTAACGATCCCCGACACTGTTACCGTCATCGGCCAAAGGGCATTCAAGGACTGCGGCCGCCTGTCCGACGTTTATTACGGCGGAGATGAGGACAAATGGGCCGAGGTTTTTGTCGATACCGATAATGAACCGCTTAATAGCGTCGTGATCCACTATAACTCATCTGCACATACCATGTCGGAAGGCATAGCTGCCGTTACGACGGTCTCCGGTTCTGACGTAAAGCGCATAGTGGAAGATATTCAAAAAGGCGAAAAGCTTGTTGTGGACGTGAACGTTTCGAGGAAGGCATTCTGTTTTGCGGCAGTCTGCGATTCGAACGGCAGGCTGCTCGCGCTGCGAATGGCGGAAGCGGTCCCATATGACAGCGGAATGACGCTCACATTTACGTTTGATAATGCCTTCGGGGCAGCATCCCTTAAAGTGATGCTCCTTGATGAAACCATGAGGCCTTTGACAGAATGCTTCGGTACTGCCGGATAGTCGGTACGCCGACCGATCCCGAAGTGGAATTTGTTTTGCGCTTTAAACATTACTTATTCACGATGGATTTAAAATTACAAACAAAATGAGCCTGTGAGGGAGTAAGCTGCCGAAACGACATTGCAAACCGAAATTATGCCTTGCAGCTGCAGGAAGCTGTAGCTGCAAGGCTTTTTTATATCCTGACGCCTTGAAAATACCCAAGGAACGACACTAACGTAACGCCGCTTATCGGGCTATAAGGGTTCAACGAGAATGTCATTTTGAACTTGAATTATGTTCAATTATGTACTTGCGCAGAAAAGCGAAAAAATCATACCACATCTCAAAAAATCCCCGACCATCACAAGAACAACGAAAAAACGCCGTCATAGCCGCGGCAGTTAGCCAAAAAGCTTTACAATGCGGGTCTTGGTACGCTATAATCAGATTGTATCATTATCGGGAGGATATACTTTGGCATCATCATATAAGGCAGCCCTGTTTTCGCAGGGGATAAAAGACGGAACATCTATTTGCATAGGCTACTTTTCGGTAGCCTTTGCTTTTGGCATTTTTACGGTAGCAAGCGGGCTTTCTCCGCTTCAGGCAACGCTCATATCCGCAACGAACGTCACCTCTGCGGGGCAGCTTGCCGCAGTGCCGATAATCCTTTCGGGCGGAACGCTGTTCGAGCTTGCAGTCGCGCAGTTCATCATAAATCTAAGGTATGCGCTTATGAGCATATTGCTTTCGCAAAAGTTTGACGAAAGCATAAGGCTTTCAGACCGCTTTATCATAGCGTTCGTCAACACGGACGAGGTGTTCGCTGTCGCGTCGTCGCATGAGTCGGTCAGTCGGCAGTATATGTTCGGGCTGATACTTACGCCGTTCTTGGGATGGACGGCGGGAACGGCGGTCGGAGCATTTGCGGGCAGTATCCTTCCGACGATGGTGATATCCGCGCTGGGGATTGCGATATACGGCATGTTCATAGCCATCGTCGTTCCTCCGGCGAAGGAGAACAGGCACATCCTTTTCTGCGTTTCGCTCGCCGTAGCTCTTTCATGCCTGTTTAAGTTCCTGCCGCTTCTTTCGGGCGTGCAGACGGGCTTTGTGATAATCATATGCTCGGTGATCGCGGCGGCTGTAACGGCGGCATTTTTCCCGATAGAGCAAAAGGAGGACAGCCATGGATTTTGATGCGTTTCTCCCTTACCTTATCACAATGGCGCTGGTTACATACTTTATCAGAGCCGTGCCGCTCGTTCTATTTAAGAAAAAGATAGAGAACCGCTTCGCGCTCTCGTTCCTTCATTATATGCCATACGCAGTCTTGAGCGTTATGACCGTCCCCGCCGTTTTCTTTGCAACGGATCACGTGCTCTCCGCTGCGGCAGGCGTCGCCGCCGCGCTCGTGCTTGCGCTTATGAAGCGGAGCCTTATTTTGGTCGCCGTAGGCGCGTCGGCCGGCGTATTTATAGCGGAGCTTGCAATACGCGCAGTCGGCGGGTAGATCTCATGTTCTGAGCTGCATTTTGTCGGCAATGAAAACAAAGATCAAAATAACGCCGGCTTTAGAACGCTTGAAGCATGATCTTTGGGCGAAAATCGAATATTGTGAAAGAGTCTTGTGCCGCAATTAAGAACGCGCCGCAAGGCTTTTTTATACATTGACGTTTTATAATATGCAAGGCGCGCTTTTTTGCAAAACGGCCGCAATATGCGTCATGCCATTTTCGGATTCAAAAGAGGCCGTATTTTCGTTGATATTAAACTGTCGATATGGTATAATATGCGCGTAAAGCCTGCCCAAAGAGCAGCCTTTCGGCGCGGACGCGCCGGCCATACTTGCGTATGGCACGCTTTATTGAATCACGTCGCAAAAATGCCTTTGCGAGCAAGCATTTTTGCTTGCGGTATAATGGCTTGATCAAATGCAATCTCTTTGCTCGGATGATTTTAAAGAAACCGTACAGTTGGCTTTTAGATCCGGGACAAAGATATGCGTGTCTGTTGGGGGGCAAGGATGAAGCCCTTTTAATAGTATTTAAAAACGCATCGAGTCATGAAGAACATACAGCCCCTAAAGCGAGAATCGCAAATCAGGCAAATAAAGGGGAGGCCTTATTTATGGTTGGACAGCAGGAAAAAACAAAAGCTCTGGACAGGTATCTTTCACCGCTGGACGTTTGGGCAATGGCGTTCGGCGTTATGGTCGGCTGGGGTGTGTTTGCCATGCCCGGAAATACGTTCCTGCCTGTTGCCGGACCGGCCGGAACGCTTATTGCCATGGTCATAGGAATGGCTATCATGTTGATAATAGGCAGCAATTTCTCATATCTCATGGGCCGCTCATCGATAACGGGCGGCATATATTCATATACGAAAGAAGCCTTTGGGCGCGATCATGCCTTTTTGAGTTCATGGTTTCTTTGTCTTTCGTATCTTACTATCGTATTCTTAAACGGCACTGCTCTGTTCTACATAATTAGGATGCTGCTTGGAAGCACACTGCAGACAGAGTTTCACTATACGATAGCGGGAAACATAATATATCCCACGGAGACGCTTGTGTCGGCGCTTGTGCTTGGCGGCGTTGGCGTTCTTTTCATAGTGGCAAAGCCGCTGCTTCAGCGCCTCCATACTCTCCTTGCGCTTTTGCTTCTTGCCGGTGTTATCATAACGGCAGTCATATGTTTGCCTCATGCCTTTTCAAGCGGAGCGCTTACATCATTCGGAACGAGCGGCGTAAGCAAGGGATACGCAGTTTTCAGCCTTGTGATACTTGCACCGTGGGCATTTGTCGGCTTCGAAGTCACATCCTTTGATACGGCGCATTTTAAGTTCCCGATAAAAAAGTCAAGCCTTCTTATCGGACTCTCGATCATCGTAGCTGCTATTGCCTATCTGTCCATGGCGATTACGAGCGTGGCTGCCGTTCCTGACGGTTTCGATTCGTGGCAGGAGTATATTTCTTCTATAGATACGCTTGGCGGAGTCACCGCAGTACCGACTTTTTATGCCGCAGGACATTATATGGGCACTGCGGGGATATTTATAATGGCTATAACTGCAATTTCCGCAATATTGACGGGTATAATCGGAGGTTATCGCGCCACAACGAGAATATTGTCCACCATGGCGGAGGACAAGATACTTTCGGAGAAGTTTTCAAAAACGACCTACAGTATTTTGTTCATCATGCTGATCTCTATCATAATAGCATTTCTCGGCCGAAACACGCTGACGTGGTTTGTCGATATTACCTCTTTCGGAGCTATCGTGGGATTCGGATACACATCTGCCGCCGCATGGAAGATAGCAAAAACAGAAGGAAAGAACAAAAGAGTCGTGCTTGGCATAATAGGCACGGCGGTTTCCGTTCTGTTTGCCATTGTGCAGCTCGTTCCCAGGCTTACGGCTATGGAAGCCATGAACAGCTGGGCGTTTCTTCTCTTGTCGCTTTGGTGCCTTGTAGGTTTTGTATTCTACTGGCGCACCGTGCGTCACAGCACATTGACTGAATACAGCGGTATTTCCACTTCTGGTGTCGTGCTGTTCGCGCTGCTTATATATTCCTCGCTTATGTGGCTTGCAAAACGCATTGTTTACGCCGAAAGTATGGAAGAAGTGCGTTCTTCTCTTGTATGGGGCGGAGCAATACTTATGATAATAATCTTTGTCGGTATGACGGTAATGCTGTATGTGCAGAATTTTGTGCGTAAAAAGCATGAGACGGCAGAACGCGAAAAGATACGCGCCGTAGAAGGAAGCCTTGCAAAAAGCCAATTTTTATTCAATATGTCTCACGATATTCGAACGCCGATGAACGCTATCATCGGCTATACGAACCTTGCTTTGAAGGAGCCTGCGTCAAAGAATGTACACGAATACCTTGGGAAAATAGAGCTTTCCAGCCAGCATTTGCTTGCTTTGATAAATGATATTCTTGAGATGAGCCGTATTGAGAGCGGAAAAATCGAGCTTGAATATATACCCACCGATCTGTGTGCGGTATTCGATGGTATGAGAGATCTGTTTTCGGAGCAGATGAAACAGAAGCAGATAAGTTTTGCCGTACACACCTCTCAAGTGAAGAACCGATACGTCTGGTGCGACAAGAAGAACTTAAACAGGGTGCTTTTGAATATTATAGGCAATGCTTATAAATTTACTCCGACCGGAGGCGAGATCTCCGCTGCGTTATGGGAAATAGGAAACGGTGAGGACGGCTACAGCTCTTATGAAATGCGTATCCAGGATAACGGCATAGGCATGTCAAAGGAATTTGCGGAAAAGATGTTCAATGCTTTTGAGCGGGAACGCACATCCACCGACAGCGGTATAGAGGGCACGGGTCTGGGCCTCTCTATCACAAAGAGCATAGTGGATCTTATGGGAGGTACCATTGAGGTTATGACCGCTCCGGGAAGCGGAACGGAAATGATAATACGCTTAAAGCTTCGGCTGGCAGAACAGGGTGATATCTCCGAGGCTTCAATGTCGGATACTCATGAAGAAAGCTATGATTTTGCAGGTACGCATATTTTGCTTGTAGAGGACAACATGATAAATATGGAAATTGCGACCATGATCCTGGAGCAGCTTGGCTTTGAGGTCGAAAAGGCTGAAAACGGACAGATAGCCGTTGAAAAGATAACCTCTTCCGAGCCGGGGACGTATGATCTAGTCTTAATGGATATTCAAATGCCCGTTATGGACGGCTACACCGCCACAAAAGCGATACGCGCGCTCGATAACGTGGAGCTTTCGGGTATCCCTATTATAGCAATGACTGCCAATGCTTTTACCGAAGATGTTCATGCGGCAAAAAAAGCAGGCATGGACGGACATATCGCAAAACCCATCGATATAAAGGTGGTGCAGAAAACCATTGCGGACGTATTAAACAAACGACATAAGAATTGATCCGGCACAAATAACCTGCCGGGTAAGAATTGCAGGGAGGACCATAATGGACAGTATTATTGCGCGAGTCGCCACAGCTTTGCTTATCGATTACTAAGTGTTTATTACATAGACTTAAAATCGGGCAGATATGAATGTTACAGCACGAATTTAGGCTACCAGAAGCTGGACCTTCATTCTTCGGGAGATGATTTCTTCGGCGACTGTCAGCGCGACGTGCTTACCGCAGTTTATATCGACGACCAAAAGATGGTGTCTGAAGCGCTGAAGAGGGAATCTCTTTTGCGGCAGCTTCGGGATAACGCCACTCTTTCCATTGTTTACAGGCTTATGATCGGCGGCAGGCCGGTATATCATACCATGCGCATTTTAAGAGACCCCTCCGATGAGGAGGACAGCCTTGTTTTGGGCGTGCTGAATGTTGACGAGTCTATAAGGACAGAGCAATCGACAAGAACATACAACGCCATTGCGAAAACTTTGGCGAACCGCTATGCCACGATATATTATGTAGACCTCTCCTCGAACCATTATGTTGAATACTCTTCAAGCAACGATTACAGGGAGCTTGAGGTGCCTCAGGAGGGAAGCGACTTTTTTGAAGAGACGCGCAAAAACGTTATGCGCGTTATACATCCGGAAGATCTGGAAAAGGTGCTGCACATATCAGATAAAGATTTTATGATATCGGTGACCGGGCGCGGAAGAAAGTATATTTTAGAGTATAGGCTTATTATGAGCGACGGAGCTCACCATGTACGTTTGATGGCCGTGAGGGTAGACGATGATAAACACCTTATAATCGCGATCGAGAATATCGACGAAGAGATAAAAAGCCAGGAAGCGATGAAGGATATCTCCGAGAAGAATATGATATTCTCGCAGATAGCGGAGAGCCTTGCAAAGCAATACGGCATGATATATTACATAGACACCGAGACTAACAGCTATATTGAGTTTACCGCATACGATGAATACAAAGATTTCAACATAAGCCCCGTAGGCAGCGATTTTTTCGGCACGTCTCAGCGCAATGTGGGCCCATTGTTCATCCCGACGACCGCGAACAGGTGTTTGAAGCGCTCGACAAACAAACGATGCTTAAAGCCCTTGAACAAAACGATACCTTCACTATGACGTACAGGCTCCTCATGGGGGGAGAAAGCTGTTATACAAGGATGACGGTCTTTTGGGCAAACGACAGAAAGCACCTTATAATGGGCGTTATGAATATCGAACGCGAGATACAGAAGGAAAACGCCATAAAAAAGACTCTTGCCGAGAATGCGACCTTCTTCCAGATTGCAACAAGTCTTGCAAACCAGTATGACACAATATACTATGTCAACATGCTGAACGACCATTATATAGAATTCTCTTCCACGGATACTTATAAGAGTCTTGATGTGCGCCCGTCGGGAGACAATTTCTTTAAGGAATCTCTCATAAATATCGACAGGGTAATACATCCTGAGGACAGGGATGCTTTTCACAGAATACTTGAAAAGCCGACGATGATACAGATGCTGCAGGGAAAGCATATGATCACACATACATATCGCCTGATCGTAGAAGGAGGCGTCATGTATGCGCGCCTGTCCGTTATCTGGGCTTCGGACAACAAGCATCTTATCATAGGCGTTATAAATATCGATCAGGAGATCAGAAAAGAGCAGGAGATCGAAAAGAAGCTAAGCATTGCAAACGAGAAAGCCTATCGCGACGAAATGACGGGAGTAAAGAACAAAGCCGCTTTTATCGAATATATGGAAAATCTGAATCAACAGGTGCGTAAAGGACGGATAAGTGAATTTTCTGTTGTTATATGCGACGTAAACGGTCTGAAAAAGATAAACGACAGCCTTGGGCATATCGAAGGAGACGCATATATAAGAAGCGCCTGCCAGATCATCTGTCATAATTGGGAGCACAGTCCCGTGTTCCGCATAGGAGGCGATGAATTTGCGGCGGTGCTTCAGGGTTCCGACTATGAGAAAAGACATGCCTTAAGCGTGCGCTTCAAAGAGCAGATACGGGAAAACCTCAGAACAGGAAAAGTTGTGATAGCGCTGGGAATGGCTGACTTTGACGCCGCTTTGGATACCTCGGCAGACGAGGTGTTCGAGCGCGCCGACAATCTTATGTATGAAGACAAAGCGGCGCTTAAAGGTTAACGCCTGAAAGCCGCACACTGCTTTTGACAGTAAATACTAAATGCGAAAAAAGACAGGAGGCAAAAGAACTATGCCGGAAATAAAAGCAAGATTCCGACCTTCCGTTGAAAAGAGAAGGATATTACTGATAGAGGACGAACTTATAAATCAAGAGATCCTTAAGATGTATCTTGAGGACGTTTATGAGGTCATAACGGCGGAAACGGGCAAACAGGCTTTGGAGATGATCTACACTCACTTTGAAACGCTCAGCCTTATACTTCTCGACTTGAATCTGCCCGATATCCACGGCCTGGATGTGCTGCGCGAGGTCAAATCCGACATGCGGTATGCACGTCTTCCCGTAATAGTAATGACGGCGGACAGTGACGCGGAGGTGGAATGCCTTACGCTCGGGGCGATAGACTTCATTCCGAAGCCATACCCTCAGCAGGAAGTCGTTCTCGCGCGCATACTGCGCACTATCGAGCTTACGGAAGATCGCGATATACTTCGCTGGACCGAGCGCGATCAGCTTACCGGACTTTATAACAAGGACTTTTTCTACCGTTATGCCGTTCAGCTCGACGCCCATCACAAGGACTTCCCCACAGACGCGATCTTTATGAATATTAACCAGTTCCACACGATAAACGACCGCTACGGCAAGTTGTACGGGGACGAGCTTTTAAGGCGCATAGGTGAAAGGACGCTTGAAATAGTTCAGGAAACAGGCGGTATCGCATGCCGCAGCGAAGCGGACACCTTCCTTATTTACTGTCCTCACCGCACAGATTACGATTCGCTGCTTAAACAAGTGTCTGTGTGCATGAACGATGAAGACAATACTCCCGGCGAAAGCCTTGTCAGAATAAGAATGGGCGTTTACGCCGGAGCCGACAAGTCGCTTGATATCGAGCGGCGTTTTGACCGCGCAAAGATAGCTGCAAATACAGTAAAGGGAAGCTTTTCTCGCTCCATAGGTATTTACGACGACTCCATGCATGAGGCGGAGATCTTGGAAGCGCAGCTTATCGAGGATTTTCCGCGCGCTATACGAGAAAAGCAGTTTGAAGTATATTATCAGCCCAAGTTCGACGTGCGTCCCGATAAGCCGGTACTAAGCAGCGCAGAAGCGCTGATACGCTGGCGTCATCCGAAGCTCGGCATGGTGAGCCCGGGAGTGTTCATTCCCATTTTTGAAAACAACGGCCTCATATACCGTCTTGACAGCTATGTCTGGTCGGAAGCCGCAGCCCGGATACGCGACTGGAAAACAAGGCTGGGTATAAGCTTGCCTGTGTCTGTCAATGTTTCGCGTATAGACCTCTATGAACCGAGAATTGTAGATATGCTGGGTGAGATCATAGAGAAAAACGGACTCAGTCATCAGGAGCTGCTTTTGGAGATCACCGAGTCTGCGTATACGGAGGATTCCACGCAGATCGTCGAGAAGGTGCTGCATCTGCGCGAAATGGGATTTCGCATTGAGATGGACGATTTCGGTTCGGGATACTCCTCTCTCAACATGCTGTCCACGCTTCCCATAGACGCGCTGAAGCTTGACATGCATTTCATACGAAACGCCTTTAAAGCAAGGAAGGACACGCGCCTTCTTGAAGCGATGATACAGCTTGCCGACTCCTTTGAAGTGCCCACGATCGCAGAGGGCGTTGAAACAGCCGAGCAGGTATTCACGCTAAAAACGATGGGATGCGATATTATACAGGGATATTATTTCTCGCGGCCGCTTCCTGTGGCGGAGTTTGAGAAATTCCTTTTGGAGAACAAGCCGAATCCTGCTAAAGTTTCTATAAAGGAGACAAAATTCAGGAGAGACAGATTTACATATAACGCTCTGCACGACTCCCTGACGGGCCTTTATAACTACAGCGCGTTTGATATTCTGTTTCATGATTCTGACCATGACCACATCGCGGTCCTTATCGCGCAGATAGACGAATATGAGGAAATTCGCCAAAAGCACGGACGCGAGTATGCAGACCGTATAGTATGCCGCGCCGCAGACGTGTTAAGAAAGAGTTTCCGCTCTGTGGATCATATTTGCCGTTTGCGCGAGGACGAGTTTGCCGTGATAATGACGCGCGTAACAAGTGCGAAAAAGGGCTTGGTTTCCGCAAAGATAGAACAGGTGAACCGTGCGCTTCAGGAAAAGAAAGAGCCGATGCCGTCAGTTCTTTTGAACGTGGGCGTTGCTTTTTCCGACAGAGAAGCTCCGATAGGCGATATTTTTGAGGACGCAGACGCCGCGCTGAAACGACTGAAGAACAAAAAGCAGACGGGTTATGCGGTTTTCTAAAGAAGAATAAAGATTTTGATATAATAGGGCGCAATACAAAACAGGCTCCATGCGTGTTTCCGACACAAATTTTATGGCGGGAGGTAACGATATGAACGCAAAGAAAAAGAAAGACCGGATCTATATACAGAACTTAATATGCGTCATCTTGCTTATTTGCGGTATCGCACTCTCGTTCGTTTTTTTCTATCGTTCAAATGTGACGCGCATTTCGCACCAGAACGAAAACTATATTGCGGATATCGCGACGCAGCGAACGTCGCTTATAGGCGATATGTTCAAAGAAAATATAGCTTATATCGAATCGTCAGCCCTTGTACTTGAAACTGCCTTTCAGAATTACGGTGTGGACACCTCTAAGCTGAATGTAAAGAGTGATGAGGATATAGACCCTTCTGAAGTGGATAAAGTAGGGCAAATACTCAGAGATTGCGAAAACCGCTTTGCATTTAATTATCTTAGGTTCATCGACCTTAGGGGACGCGACTACACAACGGGAGATAAAATTATCGCGGCAAATGTAGCGGAGCGCGCGTATTTCAAGGAAGGCATAAGCGGCAAGACGGGAATGACGTACATTCTTGATTCAAAGGTAACTAGCGAACGTCAGATAGGGTTTTACAGTCCTGTATATCAAAATGATGAGCTCGTCGGGATCGCAGTGGGATTTTACGGAGAAGATTTTATAGACAATCTGCTCGAGGTATCCGTATTTGGGCAAGATTGTGATGTTCTGCTTTGCGATAAGGACGGCACTATCATATACAGTACGGATGATGATATAGGCGCCTCGAATTTTTTGGAGGACCTTTCCGCATTTTCGTTTTCACATGAAGAAGATGAAAAGAATGTGCGCGAGGCCTTTTTGCAGCGCGACAACACGCTTTACAGTTATCTGGTAAACGGGGACAGGACCGTAGGGATAGTATCTTATATAGGCGGGTATTCCGATTTCTTTCTGGTGCTGAATTTCCCCGCACAGACATATAAGAGCATGATTAGCAACGCGAGTATGAACGGCGCCGTTTTGCTCATCTGGCTCATCGTGCTGTTCGTGTCTGTCGGAGTGTTCTACATAGTCAGGTTCTTCCTTCAGAAAAAAAGACTTTTGGAGGAGACAAAAAACTCAAACGATATACATTTTGCAATGTCGAGGCTCTTTGAAAACTTTGTCATCGTGAACGCCGGCGCGCGCACCTATCATTATATCGAGGGCATGCCCGACGTAGGACATATCCCGAACGACGGCGCATACAACGTCTTTGCCGACGATTTGTTAGACCGCTTCCCAAATGAGGATGAACGAGCGGATGCGGCTAAGCTTATCGACTTTGACAGGCTGACAGAGCAGATGAACAGCGGGCGCGATATAATCTCCTGCAATCTGCACGCGCCTATCCGTGAGGAGGAGTGGTTTACATACAACTTTATCGTAGTTTCTCGCGATAAGGCAGGCAAGGTGTCGGAATTTATCATTGCCAGACAGGATATAACGGCGCTCCAGAAAAAGGAGGAGGAAACAAGAAGGATATTAGAGCATGCAAGAGACGAGGCCGAAAAGGGCAACAGGGCTAAAAGCAACTTCCTCTCAAGCATGAGCCACGACATAAGAACGCCGATGAATGCCATAATCGGTTATACCAACATCGCCCTTGACAAGCTTAACGACAAAGATATGGTAGAGGATTCTCTTAAAAAAATTGCGGCTTCGAGCCACTATCTTTTGTCTCTTATAAACGACGTGCTTGATATGTCAAAGATAGAAAGCGGAAAAATACAGCTAAACGAGAACATGTGCGATATTGGCCGGATCTTTGAACGTATCGCCGATCTTACCCGTTCACAGGCAAGCAAGAAGTCTTTAAGCCTTTCTTTCAACACGGATAAGGTCGCTCATCCGTGCATCATTGCCGACGAATTGAGACTTGAACAGATCTTAATAAATATAATCGGAAACGCAGTCAAGTATACGCCGAACGGCGGGTCTGTCTATATTGCTGCGGAAGAGATAGAGGAGCTTTCGGACAATAAAAGCAGATACTGTTTTTCAGTGCGGGATACCGGCATCGGCATGAGCGAAGACTTTCTGCCGCACATTTTCGAGAGCTTCTCGCGCGAGACCAACTCCACCATAAACAAGATACAGGGTACCGGCCTCGGCATGGCGATAACATCGAGGCTTGTTAAGCTTATGGGCGGAGAAATATCGGTTGAAAGCAAGCTTGGCGAGGGCTCGGTATTCTTTGTCAATTTAGAGTTTGCCTACCGGGAAAATACGCCAAAGAGCGATGTTGCTTCTTCGGATGAGGAGGCCTTTGATAAAGACGAGCTTGCAGACAAAAAAATACTTCTTGTAGAGGACAACGACATAAATGCGGAAATTGCAACGCTTGTGCTTTCCGAATACGGCATCGAAGTAGAGCGGGCGTCAAACGGGCAGGAAGGCGTAGATATGCTTGTAAAAAAGGGCAGCGGTTTTTATGACGCTGTGCTTATGGATATTCAAATGCCTATAATGAACGGCTATGAGGCGACAAGGCGTATCCGCAGCCTTGACAGCGAATATGCAAAGCGACTGCCTATAATTGCCATGAGCGCCAACGCATATGAGGAGGATGTACGCGAATCGCTTGCATCCGGCATGAACGGACACATTGCCAAGCCGTTTGAACCGCAGATGCTTGCTTATGAGCTGTATAAAAAAATAAATGCGAAGTGAAAAAACTGCGCCGTCAACTGATATGAGGGGGTGAAAGAGTATGACATACTCAATTATCGGAATATTGTCAACTATACTGCTTCTTATTACCAACCGTGAGCTTATCTGGAGCAGAGAAGTAAAAAAACTTACGAAAACACAGCGCGAATACCGCGGTTTTCTTCTGGGGATAATGGCATATCTCATAACAGATATGCTGTGGGGCATTTTGGAATCGCATAAGCTTACGGCTGTTCTTTACGCCGATACGTCGGTGCATTTTATCGCCATGGCGGCAGCCGTCATGCTCTGGACTCGATATGTCGTATCATATCTCGGTGAGAAAAATGTATTTGCGCGGTTTCTCTCATATGCGGGCATACTTTTTCTTTGCTATGAGGCGATAGTCGTTGCGATCAATTTTTTCCGTCCCATACTGTTCTGGTTTGATGAGAGCGGAGCGTACTATGCCGGTACGGCAAGGTACGTTACGCTTGCCGTACAGATAGTTTTATTCGTTTTGACGTCTGCATATACGCTGTGGGTCACCGCAAAGGAGAAGGGCGCGGCAAGGCGGCGTCATCTTACGGTAGGCCTGTTCGGTATCGCCATGGCTCTGTGTATCGCCATACAGGTGTTTTATCCGCTGCTTCCGTTTTACGCTATGGGATATATGCTGGGAACAAGCCTTCTTCACAGCTTTGTTATGGAGGACGAGAAGGAAGAATACAGAAAAGGTCTTGAAGAGGCTGTTGCAAGGGAACAGCTGCAGAAAGCCGAGCTTGCCGAAAGCAGGGAAGCGCTTAAGGACGCTCTTGCTTCGGCCGAACATGCAAACAGGGTGAAAACCGCGTTTCTCTCCAATATGAGCCATGAGATACGCACGCCGATGAACGCTATAATAGGGCTTAACAATATCGCTATGAACGATCCGACGGCAAGCGATAAGGTGAAGGAATATCTTGAGAAAACAGGCGCCTCCGCGCAGCATCTGTTAGGTATCATAAACGATATTCTCGATATGAGCCGCATCGAATCGGGACGCATGACGATAAAAAAAGAGGAGTTTTCTTTTTCCAAAGCTCTGGAGCAGGTAAATACCATAATAAGCGGTCAGTGCAGAGACAAGGGACTTACATTTGACTGTCATATAAAAGGTCACGTCGACGATTATTATATCGGCGATGTTATGAAGCTTAAGCAGGTGCTTATAAATATTTTGGGAAATGCCGTAAAGTTTACCCCCGAAGGAGGTACGGTACGGTTCATTATTGAAGAGGGACCGAGATTTGACAAGAAGGCAACTCTGAAATTTATAATAAGCGACACAGGCATAGGCATGAGCAAGGAATACCTGCCTCATATTTTTGAAGCCTTCAGCCAGGAGGATTCGTCTTCCACGAACAGGTACGGAAGCACGGGACTCGGTATGCCTATCACAAAAAGCATTGTTGAGCTTATGAACGGCCATATCGAAGTGGAGAGCGAGAAGGGCAAAGGGTCTGTCTTTACGGTAACGGTGACTCTCGGCGAATCCGAAAGAAAAAGCATAAATACGGAAGACGGCGACTTGAACCCGCACGAACTGAGCGTTCTTGTAATTGACGACGACCGCATCGCGCTTGAGCATGCCGAGATCATTTTGGGACAGATAGGAATCGGCTGCGATACGGCGGAATCCGGCTGGGAAGGCGTGGACAAGGTGAGGATACGTCACGGGCGCAGAGAGGATTACGATCTCATTCTTATCGACTGGCGAATGCCCGAAATGGACGGTGTTGAAACGACTAAAGAGATACGCTCCATAGTCGGAAACGATACGCCAATAATAATCCTTACGTCGTTCAATTGGGATGATATAGCCGATGAAGCAAAAGCGGCGGGCGTAGATACGTTCGTAGCAAAACCGCTCTTTGCAGGAAACGTTATGGACGAGTTTAGAGAGGCGTTTAGGCGCAAGAACGAAGCGCTCGAGAAGAAGACGGCAGACCTCAAAGGCAAACGTGTTCTTCTTGCGGAGGACGTGGCGATAAACGCGGAGATCATTATGATGGTGCTTTCCATGCGTGAGATGGAAACAGACCTTGCACAAAACGGTAAAATAGCCGTGGAATTGTTTAAAAACCATGAAGTCGGCTACTATGACGCTGTTCTCATGGATATGCGTATGCCCGAAATGGACGGACTTGAGGCTGCGCGGCGCATTCGTTCGATGGACAAAGCAGACGCAAAGTCTATACCTATTATTGCGCTGACTGCCAATGCATTTGACGAAGACGTTCAGCGAAGCATGCAGGCGGGGCTGAATGCGCACCTGAGCAAGCCTGTGGAGCCCGACGCTTTATTTGAGACGCTTGAGTCGCTTATAAAGTGATATGCGATCAAAAGAGCGATATTACGGAATTTTTTAATAAGAGAGATCGTCGCGCGCAGATTTGTGCCGTCGCGTACAGAGGTGATCACACAGTGAAACAATATATAGTAGACGCATTTTCCGATAAAGTATTTAAAGGGAATCCGGCTGCCGTATGCGTAATGCAGCGGTGGCCGGATGATGATTTGATGCAGAAAATAGCGATAGAGAACAATCTTTCCGAAACGGCGTTTGTTGTTTGGGAAAAAGATCGTTATCGTCTGCGCTGGTTCACGCCACATGCAGAGATAGATCTTTGCGGACACGCCACCTTGGGAGCGGCATTTGTACTTGCAAATTTTTATAAGCCTGAAGAAAACATATTTGAGTTTGATACCATGAGCGGAAGACTCACCGTTGCAAAAAAAGACGATCTTTATGAAATGGATTTTCCTTCGCGCATGCCAGTTCCCGTGGAAGTGACCGAAGATATAATAGACGCGTTAAACGGGCAGAAGCCGATGGGCGCATATCTTGGCAGGGATCTAATGCTTGTGCTGCCGGATGAAAAAAGCGTTCGAGATTTTACACCTGATTGGAATAGAATACGCGCTGTTTCAAAAGGGATGGGATTTCTTATAACGGCCAAAGCCGACGGCGGAGAGTATGATTTTGTATCAAGGTGCTTTTTCCCGAAAATCAATGTAAATGAAGACCCTGTAACAGGATCCGCACATTGCAATTTTGTACCTTATTGGGCCATGAAATTGGGAAAAGAAGAAATGACGGCGCATCAGATTTCCGCACGAGGCGGCATACTTTATTGCCGCAACGATAAAAACAGAGTGATACTCGGCGGAAGAGCCGTTTTATTTTGCGAGGCCGAACTTCACATTTAAACAAAGATCGCGTGGTTGCGTTTGCAAAATGAAGAGGAACTTGCAAAACGAGGATTTGAGCTGCCGCCAGCGCCTCTTATGAGGTGTTTGAAGCCTAGCTTTTGATGCGCGCAGCAGGCGGCCGACGATTCTATTTCGCATTTTTGAAAAAATATTGATTTTGCGAAATAGAATGGGGTATAATATAGATGAGGTGATATACCATGCGGCTGATCGAACGAGATTTCTACCTGAACAAACTGAAAGATGTGATGGGAACTCCGGATATTAAAGTAATTACCGGTGTCAGACGCTGTGGAAAATCCAAGCTTTTGGAGTCGTTCATGTCTTATGTTCGTGCCAACGATCCGAACGCGAGCATTATTCATATCAATTTTAACCTAAATGTGTATGAGGATTTGACAGAGTATCATGCGCTGAATGATTATATTGAAAAGGCTTATATCCCGGGGAAAAGCAACTTTGTTTTCATAGATGAAGTTCAGATGTGCAAAGGATTTGAGAAAGCTATCAACAGTTTGCACGCATCCGAAAAATATGATATCTATATCACCGGTTCCAACGCTTTTCTTTTGAGCAGCGACCTTGCAACGCTGTTTACGGGACGTACCTTTGAGATAGAGGTTTTTCCTTTTTCGTTCGCGGAATTTATGAGGTATTTCGCGCTTACGGATCAATATGCCGCTTTTAACCGCTATATCCGTGAGGGCGGCATGTCCGGCTCTTATCTTTATAAAACGCCGGAATCGAAATATGACTATATCTCCGATGTGTTCAATACATTGATCGTTCGGGATATCCGGCAAAAATATCGCGTGCGCAACATGCCCTTGATGGAACGCCTCTGCGATTTCCTAATAGACAACATTTCAAATCAGACTTCCACTCGCAGCGTTGCCGCGGCCTTTACAGGGGAGCATGTAAAAACAAATGATCGTACCGTCAGCGCATATATAAAATACCTTTGCAATGCGTTTGCGTTTTACAAGGTCCGAAGATATGATATTCAGGGCAAACGGTATCTTTCGTCGAATGACAAATATTATCTTTGCGATCATTCCTTCAAGTATGCGAAGCTGGGCACGAAAAACGCCGATCATGGCAGGATGATAGAAAATATCGTTGCCATTGAGCTTTTGCGCCGAGGATACGAGCTGTATGCCGGCGTGCTGTATAAGAAGGAGATCGACTTTGTTGCAATAAAACGAAGTGAAAAGCTGTATATACAGGTTTCCGGCAGCATAGACGACCCCGACACCTTCCGGCGCGAAATAGATCCGCTGCTAAAGATCAAGGACGCATATCCCAAAATGATACTTACCCGCACCCGACAGGAAGCTTATCAGCATGAGGGCGTGCAGATCGTCGATGTGGCCGATTGGCTGATAGAAGGCAATGCTTGAAGTGCGTAGCTGATATGATTAAGTAACGCGAGATTATATAATAACCGGGAGTACGAAAGCAACTGATAGAACGTTCGATTCCCGAAAACGAAGCCCCCATACTGCGCATTGACATTGCGCTCCAATGGTAATATCGTTAAATTGTTGACATAATATGTAAAAATAGCAGATGCCGCAAAGGGACGACCGTGCATAGACAAAGGAGATATGATAATGGGCTTTATATATTTTACTAAGGGAAAATACCCAGCATTTTTAACAATAAACAAACTTAATGCTGTGTTAAAAGAATTGGAGCGTTTAGGTTTATATGACCCTAATAATACGTTTGAGTTATTTGGCGGAAAGGAAGTAAATGCAGTAAATAAAACCATTATTGGTTATCTAAAAAGACTTGAAAAAGTGGATATAACTTCTTATTTAGAACTATTCTATGAATTTGAATGTGAGGGTAAAGAAGCAAAGGATAATTTGTTTGCGTTATTGGATTCGGCTGCATGTGTGCATAAGTTTTTTGGGTTTCAACAAACCGAATCAAGTATGTTTGATGTGCGGTTCCCTATGGGGCAAAGGTATACTTATGTTATTTCCAGGTCAAGAAAAGGAGATGTGTTATTAGATATTGATACAGACGAATTGATTGCGTTTAAGGGTAATTTGAATTGCTTTGTTATTCTGTTTCGAACATACTGGGTTATAGTTGATCATGGAAGTATACGCATTCATATAATTTCCGAAAACGATTCAATGGAAAAAAACAACAATAAAGAGATATCTGTGCTTGATTTTTGGGAGTAATGCAGTTTAAGATAAATATCCTAGACGTTTTGCAAATATATTTACAAAAACTATAACAAATTATAACAACGAAAAGCGACAAATATATCCGATGAGAAGCGCATTGTCGCAGATTGAGAGAACTCTTGCATCTGTGTGAGAAGTTGAAATGAGGTGAGTGTATATGCCCAAGAGCCAGATCATTAAAGATATTGTTGAGGAAAGAGTTGCTCTTGAACAATCCTTGAATAGATTATATATACTTGCTGTTGATGTTAAAAATGAAACGCTGGCAAGATGGGTTAAGAAAGAATTAAATGGATATAGTACCGCAGATGACTTGCCAGAATACCGCAGAAAAACTGGATTAGAGCTTAAATATTCAGGAATAAACGGAAGCTTGCAAGTTACGAATCAACCATTGCCACTGTATTATGTTCGAGAAAATCATCGCGAGAAACTTAAAAGAATAGATTTACACGATGGAATTCGGTATATATCCGAATTGGCATCTGCGAACAGTCCATCAATTAGGGATGTAAGTTATTTAGCTAGTGATGTTGCAGAAATCACAAATAATGAAGTGCAATGTATTTCAATTAAGCAAATCATTTCCCAATCCGTATTTCAGAATGTCTGCGCTAATGTGAAGCACTTAATGATTCAGGCCTTGTTAGAGCTTGAAAGCAAATACGGAAATCTGGATAAACTTGGTATTGATATTTCAGGTAAAAGGCCAGAACAAATTGAAGCAAATAATGAAGAACTCAATCGAATAGTGTTTAACATAAATATCTCTAGAGCAGCTGCTCAAAAAGAAAAATTGACAAGCAAAATTGTGTGGAAAATTTTATTCCCGATTTTTACCGCAGTAGTTGGAGCTATAATTAGCGCAGCGGTTGTAACACATTTGGGACTTGGTTAATTCCAATAAAGTCAATCTGACCCAAATAATCAGTCGCACCCCTCACCCCCCATATTTTCATTGACAATACCCCGCTTCGGTGATATCGTTATAATATTACAGCAAAAAATCTGCGGACGCCGCGTATGACGCTCGGCGTCCGCGTGAACATACGGAGTAAGACGATGATATACAACAACATTCTTGACGCGGTGGGCAATACGCCGCTTATACGCTTAAACCGCATGCCCGAGCCGGACAGCGCGGAAGTGCTCGTAAAGATGGAGGCCTTGAATGCGGGCGGCTCCATAAAAACGAGAACGGCGCTCAACATGATAGAAGCGGCCGAAAAAGACGGCCTTATAAATAAAGATACGATAATCGTCGAGCCGACGAGCGGCAACCAGGGCATAGGCCTTGCGCTTGTGGGCGCGGTGAAGGGATACCGCACGATAATAATAATGCCGGACTCCGTAAGCGAGGAGAGAAGAAAGCTTGTTCGTCACTACGGAGCGGACGTAAAGCTTATCCACGACGCGGGCGACATAGGCGCATGCATAGAGGAATGCTTAAATACCGCGCTTCGTATGCAGAAAAAGGATCCGAGAGTTTTCGTGCCTCAGCAGTTTTCCAATATAAACAATGTCATGGCGCATAAAAAGCATACGGCGCTTGAGATAATGGCGCAGGCGGCAGGCCCGATACACGGCTTTTGCTCCGGCATAGGCACGGGCGGCACGCTTACGGGCATTGGCGAGGTATTGAAGGCGCAGTATCCCGAGCTTGTTATATGGGCGGTAGAGCCGGAGAACGCCGCGATACTTGCGGGCGGCACGATAGGCACGCATATGCAGATGGGCATAGGCGACGGCATAATCCCCGATATTTTAAACCGCAATATCTACGACGACATCTACGTCGTGAACGACGACGAGGCGATAAATACGGCCAAGCGCCTTGCGCGCGAGGAGGGCCTTATGGTGGGCATTTCGAGCGGCACGAACGTCGCCGCCGCGCTGAAGCTTGCAAAGAAGCTCGGCCCCGGAAAGCGCGTAGTGACGATACTGCCCGACACGGCGGAAAGATATTATTCGACGCCGCTTTTCGGAGAATAAACTAAAAACGGAGGCAGACAGGCTGCTTCCGTTTTTTTGCGCGACGCACGGTTTGACGGAATATGTAAAGTATAGTAAAATTAAAATAAAAAAATGAAAGGCGGTTTTAAAATGAAGGTTGCGGTCCGCTATTATTCGCGCGGAGGAAATACGAAGAAGCTTGCGCTTGCCATAGCCGAAGCCGTGGGCGTTGAGGCGCTCGGCATGGATGAGCCTCTTACGGAGGACGTTGACATTTTGTTCATAGGAAGCGCAGTTTATGCTCACGGCGTGGACGAGGCCGTAAAGCGCTTCGTGCGCGGCATAGACGTAAAAGTGGGCAAGGCGGTGAATTTCAGCACTGCGGCCATCGTGAGATCCACGTATAAGCAGGTGGGGAAGCTTCTTTCGGAGAAGAATATACCGCAGGCGGCGGAGGAGTTCTACTGCCGCGGCGCGTTCGGAGCGATGCATAAGGGCAGGCCGAACGCCGACGATCTAAAGGCGGCGGCGGAATTTGCAAAGAAGATAATAGGATAGGCGTTCGATAAGGGAACTGAAATGGAACGGGATCTGAGGGAAAGGACCATCATAAAAACGAGCGTCACGGGAATAGTCGTAAACGTGCTGCTTGCGGCATTCAAGGCTTTGGCGGGCATTATGTCCAACTCCATTGCCATCACGCTGGACGCCGTGAACAATTTAAGCGACGCGCTCTCGTCCGTGATCACCATCGTGGGTACGAAGCTTTCGGGCAGAGCGCCCGACAAAAAGCACCCCTTTGGCTACGGCCGCATCGAATATTTAAGCGCGATGATAATATCGGTCATCGTGCTTTACGCAGGTATAACGTCTCTTGTGGAGTCGATAAAGAAAATAATATCGCCCGAGCCGCCCGATTACGGCGCGGTTTCGCTTATAATCGTCGCCGTGGCCGTAGGCGCAAAGGTGGCGCTTGGGATGCACGTGAAGCGCACGGGCAAACGTGTAAATTCGGAGTCGCTCGTAAACTCCGGGGCGGATGCGCTGCTCGATTCCGTAATATCGGCCTCCACGCTTGCAGCCGCCGCAATTTTCATATTCACGGGGCTGTCTATAGAGGCGTATTTGGGCGCTGTCATATCGGCGTTTATTATAAAGTCGGGCATAGACATGCTTAGAAGCACCATAAGTCAGATATTGGGAGAACGCGCGCAGAGCGAGCTTTCGCTTGCGATAAAAAAGACAGTCGCATCTTTCGACGAGGTACACGGGGCGTATGACCTTGTACTGAACGACTACGGCCCCGAAACGCATATCTGCTCCGTCCATATCGAGGTGGACGACACGATGACGGCCGCCCGCATAGACGAGCTTACACGCAGGATAACGCGCGAGGTATACGATAAGCACCGCGTTATAATGGCGGCCGTGGGCGTATATTCGATGAATACGCTCGACACGGGTGCGGTGAATATGAGAAACGAGATAAGAAAAACAGTTATGTCCCACGACGGCGTACTTCAAATGCACGGCTTTTATTTGAATGAGGCCGAGAAAACGATCACGTTCGATGTGGTGATAGACTTTGCCGTAAAGGAGCGCGAAGCGCTTTATCGAAAAATATACGATGAAGTCAAACGGGCTTATCCCGATCATAAGGTAACTATAGTTCTCGACACGGACGTAAGCGATTGACAAGCGAGGAAAAAATGAGGCGTTTTAAGATCATAAAGGCCGTATATTTCAGCCCGACGGGAGCGACTGAGATGACGGCAAAGCTTTTGGCCGAGCGTTTGTCCGCAGAATTGGAAGTCCCCTATGAAACGGCGTCTTATACGCTGCCGGACGAACGAAGGCAGGGCTTTTCATTTGGCCGAGACGAGCTCGTAGTATGGGCGACGCCCGTTTATGCGGGTAGAATACCGAATAAGACGCTTGAATACGTTAAAGGAGCCATAAAAGGCGACGGAGCGCATATTATAGCCGTGGCGGTGTACGGAAACAGGAGCTTCGGCGATGCGCTTTGTGAGATGTGCGGTATAATAAAAGACGGCGGATGCCTGCCCTTGGCCGGGATCGCGGCCGTGGCGCGCCACGCCTTCTCGGATACGCTGGCCTTGGGCCGTCCCGACGAGGCGGACATGAGTAGGCTTACGCTTTTTGCCCGTAAGATCGCGCAGAAACTTAAAAGCGGGGACGATATCGCGCCCGCAGCAGTACCGGGATGCGAACGCCTGGAAAAGTATTACACGCCTTTGCGAGAGGACGGCGCGCCCGCGAAGTTCTTAAAGGCCGCGCCAAAGGTGCGCGCCGAAAAATGCACGCGCTGCGGCTTGTGCGAAAGCGTCTGTCCGATGGGAGTAGTGACACTGGACGATCATCCGAAGGTCGTCGGCGCGTGCATAAAATGCATGGCCTGTGTGAAAAAATGCCCCGAAGGCGCGCTGTATTTCGACGACGGCGACTTTCTTTCACATATAAGGATGATAGAGAAAAGCTTTGCCGAAAGAAAGGAGCCGGAGCTGTTTTTATAAATATGGATCACATAACGCGGCAAAACTGCCGCGTTATGTTCATTTTCATATAAAAAACCGCGTCCTTTCGGACGCGGCTTCGGATCAAATTTTATGCGTTGTCTTTATGATGCGCTGCCGGTGGCGTCGATGTGCATAGCTTCGGTTTCGGGCGCGTAGTCGCTGTTGTCAAGTAAGAATACGGCGCACGTGCCCTTTTTTCCGGACGCGTGAGTATCGAACGAAACGGTTCGGTCTTCACCGATAGTCACAGCCTGTATCGAGAAGCCCGTCATGCGTCCCTCTTGGTCGTAAACGGCGATGGCCGCTTTATACGTGCCCGCCGAAACGTCTGAATATGTCACGGTGACCGACGCCGGAATACGCGAAAGCGTCACCGAGGCGTTGCTCGGCAAATTAACGGCGCTTATGCGGGAAAGAAGCTTTTTCCACGGCGTGCTCCATGTGCTGTAATTGGGGAGAGTGCCGCTGCCGCCGGGGATCGCGGCTACGGTAAGATCAATGGGCTGACCGATGACGAGCGTCTGAGCGCCGTAACTTCCCTGTATCACCTGCCACGTGAGACCGCCCAAGCATACGCCGTAATTTTGGGGCGTTTTTTCCTGCCATACGTTATCAAAGAAGGAGCAGTTTTTGAATATCTCACCTTCGGTATACGGGCCGCTTTCGTTTATAAGGGCATACGAGTAATTATTGAAAATCTGCGAATCCTCCACTACGAACGACGGCTTGTGAGTAGTAAGGTAATTGTAAAGCCTGAAGCAGGTCTGATCGCTTGCCTGCCCCGCCTCACTGCCGTTGTAGCTGTAATACGAGTTGCCGCTGAAAACGCAGCGTGTGAAGGTCGCCTCGGTGCTCGTTGATAAGACTGCGTTTTTCATACAGTCGCGCACGACGGTATCGCTTACCTTCACGCCGTCGCAGGAGCTGAATGCAAAGCCTATGACGCCGCAGCCCCACAGATCGCAGCGGGTGACCGTGAGATCGTGAACGCCAAACGCTTCGAAAACGTAGGCCTCGCCGTCGCACCCCGCGGTGCTCCTTGCGGCAACGTGGCCCATTATAAGGCCGTCGACGTTTATGAAGCGGCAGGGAAGCGAATTCGGGTAGTCGAGAGAGTTGCTTGCCGAGATAACGGGAGCGTTGTTTGCTCTCAGCACAAGCTCGGCCATACCGGGATTCTCCGCCTCAAGGGAGAAGTCGTACACGCCTCTCATATAAAGCGTGCTTTGAAGCATATATATGCCGTCCGCAAGGATCACGCGGCGGTTGGGAGCTATGGCTGCTCTTATCTCGGCCTCGACTTGCGACTCGCTTCGTTCGCCGCCCGCAGGCTCGATGCGGATGACGGTCACTTCGGCGCGCCGACCCGTTAATTCGAAGTTTAAGCCCATTTCAAGCGCGTACATATGGGCGTAAGTCATCTCGTCGACCGAGTATACGGCGGCGGGGCTTTCCTCGGCGTAACTTCGTACAGACGTAAGCGACGCGGGTAGGTTAATACTTTCAAGCGACGTGCAGCCCTCGAATGCAAAGCTGTTTATAAGAGTCAGTCCCTCGGGAAGCTCGATTTTACGGGCTTCGTTAAGTCCGTAAAAGGCGTATTGTCCTATCGAGATCACGCCGTCTTTTACGACGACATTTGTGATAATGTCGTGCCATTTATACCACGGAACGATATTGCTGTAACGGGCGCCGTCCTTCATCGTGCCCGTGCCCGATATCGTAAGCACGCCGGAGGCGTCCACCGTCCAGTGGAGTTTGCCGCTCACCGTACCGGAGGTCTCGTCGCCGCCCCAGTCGCCCTCGTCTATTATGCCGGTGACAATGTAGGGCTCAAGCGTATATGCGTCGTCCCATGCGGTGCCCGTCCAAAGTATCTCAAGATAAGAGGGATAGCGGACGGTAACGGATTTTCCGCCGGGGAAAAGGGCGGACGGGTCGCTTATCTGCGGCGGACGCGATGCAAACGTGACCGTTTTGAGCGCAGGAAGCTCTACGCCGTCGGAAGCCGATATCGTAGTGAGCTTATCTGAAAACGTGATGCTTTTAAGCGACTCGCAGTCCTTGAGAGCAGAAGTGGTGAAAGAGGTTATGCTGCTTGGAACATCGAGAGATTCCAACGCGCTGAAGCCTTTAAGCGAGTAAATGTACGTCATCGTGTCGGGCAGCACGAGCTCTGTTATCGTATTTGCCGAAAAGCCCGTCGGGTATGTGCCGTAGTCATTAAGCTTCGTCATGGACTTGGGGAGTATAAGCTTTTTAAGATAGGGGTGATCTTTAAACGAGCAGCCAAAGCTCGTAGTGCCCTCCAAAAGCTCGTACGTATCGCCCTCGCGCATGGCGGGATAGCATACGATACTTTGGCCGGAGTCGCGCTTTTCATATACTACGCCGTCATCGGAAAAATAATTCTCGCCGCCCTCGGCTACGTCCACGCGGCGAAGGTTCGTCATCTTTTCAAAATCGGAAGCCGAAAGAGAGGTGAGCGTATTCGGAAGAGAAACGGTTTCAAGCGCGGTGCAGCCGTTTATTGCGCCTTTAAGATAAGTTATGTTTGCTTCTACATTTATGGACTTAAGGCTTGTGCAGTCTCGGAAAATGTTTTCGCCGAGGCCCTCCTGCGTAACGGAGGCGGGAATAGAGGCCGAAACAAGGCTTTTGCATTCGGAAAAAGCGCCGCTTCCGATCTCGGAAATGCCGTTGGGGAGTTTTATTTCCGTTATGGCTGTATACGAAAAAGCGCCGCTTCCTATGGTTTTAAGAGTCGAGGGAAGAGATACCTCCGAAAGCGCATGCTGCCATCTGAACGTATCGTCTCCGATGCTTACGAACCCTTCGCCGAAGGTCACGCTCTCTATGTTTTTGCAGTCATTGAAAAAGTCGCGGTCTATAGATTTAAGACTTCCGGGCAGACGGATACGGGTAAGCTTGTTGCACCCGTAGAAGGGCATCTCACCAAGCGTTGTCGTGCCATCGGCGATCGTAATATTCGTAAGACCGCAGTTTGCAAATATGCGGCCGCCGACATTAACAAGCGTAGACGGCACGCTCACATCCGTAAGATCCTCGCAGAGGTAAAAGGCGAGGCCGCTTATATCGGTGACGCCCTCGGGGATTACAATTTTTGTAAGGCCGCTGCCCCTGAACGCTTCCTGCCCTATGCTTTTGAGCGTCGACGGCAGGGAAACGGACGTCATCGATTCAAAGTGGTAAAAGATCTCGTCGGGAAGCGAGGTTATGCCCTCGCCTACGACGACGTTCTTAACGTCTCTGAAATTGTAGTCGCTTTCGTACCACGGCCAGCCGTCCTCGGGCTTTACGATATCGCCCGTGCCGGTTATGGTAAGCGTCGTCTCGGTCATCGACCAGTGAACGGAGCCGAAATCGCCGCTGTTTACGCCCTCAGCAAGCGACTGCACATTAAGCGACAGAACGATAAGAAGAAAGAGAACAAATGGAATAAGCTTTTTCAAAACGTGATACCTTCTTTCTTTTAAGTGTGTATGGGATATGACGTCCGCTTTTTATAACGACTCGACGGATGCGCCCTTCATTTCGTAGCCTTCGTCTGCTATGACGGCCGCAAGCTTCGCCTCGTCGAGTTTTTCTTCGGAGATTATTTCCGTAGCGCCGTTCTTATGGGATGAAACGACTTCTTTTACGGAAAAGTTTTTATTCACCGCGCGGTTTACGTGCGCCTCGCACTTTTCACACATCATACCTTCAATTTTTAAAGTGGTCTTAAACATTTTTGCCTCCGTAATTTATTATTTGCATATATTGTACCACAAAATGACGATATAGGAATATATAATCTATTGACTTTTGATAAAAACGTGATAAAATACAAAGTACAAAGCCATATGAAGGGGCACACCACCTCGGGTGTGAACTTCATATGGCTTTTTTGATTATCAGAAATAAAAATACGGGAGGCGATATCGTGATATTCATTAACGGGAAAGAAGAGTCGTTTGCGGGCGCGACTGTTGCACAGTGCCTGAAGGCTCTTAACTATTCGACGGATCGCATCGCCATAGAGTATAACGGCGGCATACTGCCGAAAGCGCTGTATGATTCGACCGTGCTTTGTGACGGCGACAAGATAGAGATAGTACATTTTGTGGGGGGCGGCTGACAATGGTACCTACTAAAGAAGAACTGCTTGCCGCTGCCGACAGCAGATTCACGCCCGAGATACACGAAAAACTTCAAAACGCGCGCGTCGCCATAGCGGGGCTAGGTGGCTTGGGATCTAACGCCGCCGTGATGCTTGCGCGCTGCAATGTCGGGCATATGCTGCTCGTCGATTTCGATGAGGTTGACATGACCAATCTGAACAGGCAGGCGTACGGCATAAAGGATATAGGACGAAAAAAGACGGACGCGCTTTTTGAGATAATAAAGGAGATAAACCCGTATCTTGATATAAAGACATGCTGCGTCAGGGTGACGCGCGAGAACGCGGCGGAGCTTTTCGGGGATTATCCCATAGTCTGCGAGGCGTTCGACCGCGCTTCGGAGAAGGCCATGCTCGTAAATACGCTGCTGGAGCAGTGCCCGCGCACACGCATAGTTTCCGGATCGGGACTTGCGGGCTACGGCGACAGCAACGAAATAAGAACGAAAAGACGGTTTAAAAATCTTTACGTCTGCGGAGACGGTGAGAGCGACGTTGAACGCGGCATTGGGCTTATGGCTCCCCGCGTTGCGATAACCTCGGGACACGAGGCCAATATGATAATAAGAATGATCTTGGGAGAAGAATAAAGGAGTGAAAATGATGCAAAAAGAGGATAAGTTCATTTTGGGCGGACGTGAATTCACGTCGAGATTTATTCTGGGCTCGGGAAAATACGATCCGGAGCTTATAGACGCGGCCGTTAAGCACGCGGGCACGCAGATGATAACGCTTGCCGTGCGCCGCGCGAACAGCCGCGGCGACGGAAATATAATCGAGCACATACCGAAGGGTGTAACGCTCCTTCCTAACACCTCGGGCGCGAGGAACGCAGAGGAGGCCGTGAGGATAGCGAGACTCGCGCGAGAGCTGGGATGCGGCGACTTCGTAAAAATTGAGGTAATACACGACTCGAAGTATCTTTTGCCCGACAATTACGAAACGATAAAGGCGACCGAGATACTTGCGCGCGAGGGCTTTTTAGTTATGCCGTATATGTACCCCGACCTAAACGCCGCCCGTGCGCTTCGCGACGCGGGAGCCGTATCCGTAATGCCGCTTGCGGCTCCGATAGGCTCGAACAAGGGTCTTGCGACGCGTGAGTTCATCCAGATACTCATAGATGAAATAGACCTTCCTATCATCGTTGACGCGGGCATAGGCCGTCCGAGCCAGGCTTGCGAGGCGATGGAGATGGGCGCGGCGGCCATAATGGCGAACACTGCCATAGCGACGGCGGGCGACATTCCGGCGATGGCCGGCGCATTTAAGGCCGCAATAGAAGCGGGACGCGCGGCTTATCTGTCGGGGCTCGGCAGGGTGATAAGTAAAGGCGCCGTGGCGTCTTCGCCGCTTACGGGATTTTTGGAGGAATAGGAGCGTATCGTGATGGAAAAAAGAACGAATCATATGGAATATATGCCGGGTATGGAGATAATAGATTCCGATATAGGCGACAGGGTGATTGCGGCGATGAATAATTACGACCCGGATGCATATACGGCTGCGGACGTTAAGCTCGCGCTGTCAAAGGACAGCCTTTATCCCGAGGATTTCGCCGCGCTCTTATCGCCGGCCGCAGATGCGTTTTTGGAGAAGATGGCAGAGCGCGCCCGCGAGGAGACGAGAAAGCATTTCGGCAACGCCGTATATCTTTTCACGCCGATATATATTTCAAACTACTGCGAAAATTACTGCATCTACTGCGGATTCAACTGCCGAAATAAGATAAAGCGCGCAAAGCTCGATTTCGAGGCGATAGAGCGGGAGATGGCCGCCATTGCAAAGACGGGTCTTGAGGAGATACTCATACTTACGGGCGAGAGCCGCAAAATGTCGGACGTAAAATATATAGGCGAGGCGTGCCGCATAGCCCACAAGTATTTCAAGAACGTAGGTATTGAGGTATATCCCATGAATACCGACGAATACGCGTATCTTCACGAATGCGGTGCGGACTTCGTGACCGTGTTCCAGGAGACGTACAACTCCGATAAATACGAGAAGCTACACCTTGCGGGACATAAGCGCGTGTTCCCGTACCGCCTGAACGCGCAGGAGCGCGCCATTCGCGGAGGTATGCGCGGAGTGGCGTTCGCGGCGCTTTTGGGACTCGATGATTTCAGAAAGGACGCCTTCGCCACGGGCATGCACGCGTATCTTATACAGAGGAAATATCCCCATGCAGAGATATCGTTCTCGTGCCCGCGCCTTCGTCCCATCGTGAACAACGACAAGATAAATCCGAAGGACGTTCACGAGCGTCAGCTTCTTCAGATAATGTGCGCCTACCGCATATTCATGCCGTTCGCCGGCATGACGATATCGACGCGCGAGCGCGCCGAGTTTCGCGATCACGTTATCGGCCTTGCCGCAACGAAGATATCGGCGGGCGTCAGCACAGGCATAGGCGAGCACTCGAACGACGAGGCGCAGGGCGACGATCAGTTCGAGATAGCCGACGGCAGAAACGTGGACGAAGTTTTCGCGCGCATACGCGAGATGGGGCTTCAGCCCGTTATGAACGATTATGTCCTCGTTTAAGCTTATAGCAATATCGAATAGGACGCAGTGCCCGGACCTTGCGGCGCAGATAAGGCGCATCGCCGCATTAAAGCGGCCCGATATGCTAATACTTCGCGAAAAGGATCTTACACAGGCCGAATACGAGGCGCTTGCGCGAAGGGTGATCCACCTATGCGAAGACGAGGGCATAGAATGCGTGCTCCACACGTTCATCGGCGCGGCGCGTCGCCTTGGCCATAAAAAGATACATTTGCCCATGCCTCTGTTAAGAGAAAACTACGATATTCTTAAAGAATTTTCGATTCTCGGCGCGTCGGCGCACGATATAGAGGAAGCGCGCGAGGCCGAAGCCCTGGGTGCGTCGTATATAACGGCGAGCAACGTATTTGAGACCGACTGCAAACCCGGGATGCCGAAAAAGGGCACGAAGTGGCTTGAAACGATATGCGAAAGCGTAAAGATACCCGTTTACGCGCTCGGAGGCATAAACGAGGGAAATCTGGAGCTTATAAAAAAGACTTCCGCGGCGGGGGCCTGCATGATGTCGGGATATATGAAGATGTAATAAAAAGCGCCTTGTTTTTTCTAATAAAGCAGAAAGAACAAGGCGCTTTTTTTATTGGATCGTTTTGTTTTCGATTTAGATTTTTCGGGGCGTTTATTTATTTTTGAACTGCGGCTCGCGTCTTTCCAGAAAGGCGCGCATGCCTTCCTTTGCGTCGTCGGAAGAATACGCTATGGCGAGGGCGTTCGCCTGCATCTGCGCGGCCGCCGCCTGACCCGTAGTTACGTCGGAGAGCATGACCTGCTTTGCAAGTCCCATGGCGATGGGCGCGTTCTTTGAAAGAAGCGCGGCCTCCTCAAGCGCGCGCTCGAGCACTTTATCTTTGGGCGCAAGATAATTTACGAGACCTATGCGCTCCGCTTCGGCGGCGTCAACGTTACGGCCCGTGAGAAGTATCTCCTTTGCGCGTCCGAATCCCACGAGACGGGCAAGTCTTTGCGTACCGCCGTAGCCGGGGATTATGCCCACCTTCGTTTCAGGCAGGCCGAAAACGGCGCTTTCCGACGCTATTCTTATGTCGCAAGCCATCGCAAGCTCAAGCCCGCCGCCGAAGGCATAGCCGTTCAATGCGCAGATATAGACCTTTTGCGAGTTTTCTATCGCACGGCATACTTCTATGCCCATAGCCGAGCAGGCGCGCTCCTCGACAACGGAAAAGCTAAGCAGCATATTGAGGTCGGCTCCGGCGGCGAACGCCTTGCCTGTCGCCGTTATTATGACCGAGCGGATCTCGCGGTCGGCCTCAAGGTCTCTTACGATCACTGAAAGCTCCGCCATAAGCTCATTAGTTATCTGATTTCTCACCTCGGGGCGGCAGAACGTGATTATCGCCGTTCTTTCGCGCTTTTCAAGCGTCATGTACTCATATGCCATTATTACGCCTTCTTTCATTATATTATTGAATATCGAGCTCCATTATGTAGTCGTCCATATAAAAGCCGCCGCCTATGTCGGTCTTTACGCTGTCTATGGTCTTAAAACCGAGCGCCGTATATACGTCCTTTGCGAAGTTATATTTATTCACCGTAAGATAAATGGAGCGAAGTCCTTTTTCTTTGCATATTCCTTTATATTTATCAACGGCCTTTCGGGAGATACCCCGTCCGCGCGCCTCTTTTTTTACGTAAAGCTTACTAAGAAAGAGCCTGTCGCCGTGAACGGCTATGCCGGAATATCCGACGTATTCGCCGTCCCATTTAAAAAGATAGTAAATATAGCCTTCGCTTTCCCTCTGGCGCTTCATCGCGGTGAACGACTGGAACTTGTCGAGCATATATAATACCTGATCGCGGCCTATTATCGGCGTAAAATGCTCGTGCCATATTTCTTCGGCAAGCGAGGCGACTGTTTTCAGTTTTTCGTCGGAAGAAACTTCTTCTATTATAAGACTCATTTTAAACACATCCTTTTAAAAAAGCTCCATTGTTTTAAGCTCGGGCGATACCTTTATCGGCGCTTGTGTCGCAGCCTTTACGTCTTCTATACTCACGCCCGGAGCAAGCTCCGTAAGCGTAAGCCCGTGCTCGTGATCGACATCTATAACGCAGAGGTCCGTTATTATCATATCCACCTCGCGCGCTGCCGTAAGCGGAAGCGTGCATTTTTTAAGTATCTTGGGTCTGCCCTTTACAGTATGCTCCATTGCGACGATTATGCGCTTTGCGCCGACTACGAGATCCATTGCGCCGCCCATGCCGTTTACGCTTTTGCCGGGTATCATCCAGTTTGCTATGCTTCCGAACTCGTCCACCTCGAGAGCGCCCAAAACGGCTGTCTTCACTCTGCCCGAGCGTATCACGGCGAACGACATGGTGTTATCGAATACCGACGCGCCGGGAATAGCCGTGATAAGCGCGCCGCCCGCGTTAGTATAAGTATCGTCGGCGTTGTCGGATGTGGGCGCGGGGCCTATGCCCAGCATACCGTTTTCCGATTGGAATATTACCGTAACGCCCTCCGGCACGTAATTTGCCGCAAGCGTGGGAGTGCCTATGCCAAGGTTTACAACGTCGCCGTTCTTAAGCTCTTTCGAAACGCGCCTTGCTATTATTTCTTTTTTGTCCATTTTACTCGTTTCGCTCATTTCAATCACCGACCTTTACAACTGCATCAACGAAAATACCGGGTACTATGACGTCGTCAGGCGATATTTCTCCGGCTTTTACTATATGCTCAGCCTCGGCTATAACGAAATCGGCCGAATACGGCATAACGGCGTTGAAGTTGCGCTTCGTGCCTCGAAATACCAGATTTCCCATCTCATCAGCCATATATGCGTGAACTATGGCAAAATCGGCGCGTATTGGAAGCTCCAAAAGATAGTCGCGCCCGTCGATATTTATCTTCTGCTTCCCCTCCTCGACGAGCGTGCCTACGCCCACGGCCGTAAGTATTCCGCCGAGACCCGTGCCGCCCGCGCGTATCCGCTCGGTAAGCGTTCCCATGGGAAGAAGCGTCACTTTTTTCGGGTCGTTAAGTATCATATTTATGCTCACCGGATTGAAGCGTATATAAGAAGCTATGATCTTAGATACCTGCCCCTGGGTGAACACTCGGTAGAGCTCGCTTTTTTCGGTGCCGGTGCACATGGAGATTATCGTAAGATCGCGAACGCCCATATCGGCAAGACGCCGTTCAAGCATCGAGGGACGGCCAGAGTCCAAAAAACCGCCGACCATTATCGATGCGCCGTCTTTTATGTCTTTCATTGCGTTTTCAAGCGTTGTTACTTTATTTATCATTTTATAATGCGTTTCCTCCGTGTTTACAGTCATTGTCATTATGCGCTTATAATTATACAGAAACGACGCGCCTTTTTCAATTATTATCAATAATTTTTTAAAATGACTTTACTTTAAATAAAAAAGGGTGTATCATTAAGAAAAATCCTTTAAATCGGTCCCGTGAGGCCGATAAGGCTGTTATACAAACGCTTCTTTGCGTGTCTTTGCGGATGTTTAACCCCTTGTTCCTTGCGGACAAGGGGTATTATTTTATGAGGGAGGCGAAGTCGTGGGCGAAAAAATATTGATGGACGCTCAGGCGATAGACCGCGCCGTAACGAGAATATCGTATCAGATAATAGAAAAGAACCGCGGAGCTTCGGGCCTTTGCCTTATAGGTATATACAGCGGCGGAGTGGCTTTGGCGAAGATGCTTGCCGAGCGCATATCAATAAGCGAGAACACCTCCGTAATGGTAGGAACTATAGATACTACGATGTTCCGCGACGACATGAAAGGACGCAGCGTGCCGAAGGACACCAATACGAATATTGCTTTCGATATAGACGACAAGACGGTAATACTCGTGGACGACGTGCTTTCGACCGGACGCACGGTGCGCGCGGCGATAGACGCCGTAATGCATCTGGGAAGACCGCGTCTCATTCAGCTTGCGGCCCTTATAGACAGAGGACACAGGGAGCTTCCCATTCGCGCCGACTTTGTGGGAAAGAATGTGCCAACGTCGGCGTCGGAGGACGTAAAAGCGTATCTTTTAAAGGACGGCGAAATGAACAGAGTGGAACTGAGATCATAAAAAGAAGGAGGGCTTTATATGACTATACTTATCAAAAAAGCGCGGGTCATAGACCCTACCCAGAAGCTTGACCGCATTTCCGATATTTTCATAGAGGACGGAAGGATAAAAAAACTGGCGGCTTCGATAAACGAAAAGGCAGACACGACGATAGACGGCTCCGACTGCATAGCCGCGCCGGGCTTTATCGATATGCACGTGCATTTCCGCGATCCGGGATTTGAATATAAAGAAGACATTTATTCGGGCGCCGAGGCGGCATTAAAGGGCGGTTTCACCTCGGTCGCGTGCATGGCGAATACAAAGCCCGTCATTGATACGCCGGAGCTTGTAAAATATATAACGGATAAGGCGGCGGACACGCATGTACACGTTTATCCCGTCGCCGCGATGACGAAGGGCTTAAAGGGTGAAGAGCTCGTCGACATAAAGGCGCTCAAAGAGGCGGGCGCGATAGCCGTGTCAGACGACGGACGCCCCGTTGAGAACTCGAAGCTCATGCTCGACGTATTAAAGGCGGCGGACGCGAACAACATTCTGTCGATAGCCCACAGCGAAGACCTTGACCTTGTTGACGGCGGCGTTATAAACGAGGGACGCGTGTCTTACGAGTACGGACTTAGAGGAATGTCACGCATGGCCGAATATATGGCGGTGATGCGCGACGTAATGCTTTCTCTGCCGAAGAAAAACAGGCTCCACATCGCGCACGTAAGCTGCAAGGAATCCGTTGAGGCTGTACGCTGGGCCAAGAAGATAAATCCGAATATAACGTGCGAGACCGCGCCGCATTACGTTTCGCTTACGGAAAACGCGGTTGTGAAGTTTGGTGTGAACGCAAAGATGAATCCGCCGCTTCGCACCGAGGAGGATATAGACGCGGTAATAGAGGGATTGAGAGACGGAACGATAGACGTGATAGCGACAGACCATGCGCCTCATTCCGTTGAAGACAAGGGCGAGCTTAAAAAAGGCGCGTTCGGCATAGTGGGACTTGAAACGGCGCTGCCCGTATGCTATACGTACCTCGTTGCGGCGGGGAAAATGAGCATAAGAAAGCTCATTCGCCTTATGAGCACGAATCCCGCGGCCATTTTGGGCATAGAAGGCGGCAGCCTTACTACGGGAAGCCGCGCCGATATAGTTTTGTTCGACACGGAAGAATATAAGGTAAATAAATCAAGCTTCGCGTCAAAATCGAAGAACACGCCGTTCGACGGTATGACGCTTCGCGGCCGTGTTCTCTGCACGATATCAAACGGAGAAGTAGTATATAAAAGTGATTTTATTTAGGAGGACATATGTCGGCAGATATTCTTATCAAAAAAATAAAAGAGAAAAAGAATCCCACAGTCGCCGGACTTGATCCGCTTCTTTCATATGTGCCCGAGCATATAATAAACGAATGCTTCGAGGCGCACGGAAAAAATCTTGAAGGCGCAGCGGCGGCCATATTCAAATTCAACACCGCGCTTATAGACGCGCTTTGCGGCGTGGTGGCGGCAGTCAAGCTTCAGTCGGCGTATTACGAGCTTTACGGCTGGCGAGGAGTGAAGGTGCTTGACGAGACGATAAAGTATGCGAAAGACAAGGGCCTTTACGTTATAGCGGACGTTAAGCGAAACGACATAGGTTCTACCGCGAAGGCATACGCGGGCGCTTATCTTTCGGGCGCAGACGTGGGCGGCGAGAACGTGGCCTCGTTCGACGCCGACAGCGTGACGGTGAACGGATATCTGGGAACGGACGGCATAACTCCGTTTGTCGAGGCGTGCCGCGAGCATAAAAAGAGCATCTTCGTGCTCGTTAAAACGTCGAATCCCTCATCCGGCGAGCTTCAGGACAAAAAGATAGGCGGTGACGCCGTTTACGAGGTCATGGCCGATATGGTGAACGGCTGGGGAGAAGGGCTTATAGGCGAGAGCGGCTATTCTTCCGTCGGCGCGGTAGTGGGAGCAACGTACCCCGAAATGCAGAAAATATTAAGAAAGCGTATGCCCAAGGCTTACTTCTTGGTGCCGGGCTACGGCGCGCAGGGCGCGGGCGCGGCCGATATAGTGAACGCCTTTAATAAGGACGGCCTGGGCGCGGTGATAAATTCTTCGCGCGCCATAATGTGCGCCTACAAAAAAACTGGCGACGATATAAACTTTGCCGAGGCCGCGAAAGCTGAGGCGATACGCATGAGAGACGAGATAACGGCGGCGATAGGCTGAAAACTGACAGCCCGCCTTATATAAGTATAAAAGATATAAAGGAGTGTAAACGGTATGCAGGCGGTTTTAGTGCTTGAAAGCGGAGAAAGATTTTACGGCCGTTCATTCGGAGCGGAGAAAAATGCTGTAGGTGAGCTTGTCTTTTATTCCGCAATGGCAGGATATCAGGAGATTTTGTGCGACCCTGCTCATCAGAACAAGCTGGTGATAATGACTTATCCCATAATCGGAAGCTACGGCGCCAATGAAGAGGACGGTATGGATTTTTGCGCAACGGCTCTTGTAGTTAAAGAATACGTTGACTTTCCGAGCAACTTCCGTTCGGAGCGCACATTGTCCGATCTGATGAAGGAAAAGGGCATTGTCGGGATAGAGGGCATAGATACGCGCGCGCTTGTAAAGCGGCTGCGCAGCGGCGACCGCATTCGCGCAGCGGTACTGGCTACGGACGATAAGATAGATTACGAGGATGTAGGCTTTGTTTTGGAATGTACGCCGCTTGATTTCGGCGTGCTTGGAGCTACGGGCATATTCCCCGAGGTATATAAGCCCGAGGGCGAAACGAAATACCGTATAGCGCTCTATGATTTCGGCACGAAAAAGAGCGTTATAAAGGCGTTCACCGAGAAGGGAGCCGAGATCACCGTTTATCCGCCGAGAAGCGACGTCGCGGATATAGCCCGCATGAATTTTGACGCAGTCATAATTTCGGGCGCGGCGGGAGAGCTTGAGGAGAATATAAAGAAATATACGGGCAGAGTAAAGGAGCTTACAGAGCTAGGCCTTCCCATGCTGGGCATAGATATGGGTCATCTTATGATAGCAAGCGCGCTGGGCGGCAAAACGGAGCAGATGAAAAAGCCGCACAGGAGCGCGTCGTGCACCGTGCGCGACAATACGATATCGCGCGTTTATCCCACGCAGCAGAGCCACGTATACGCAGTAAGCGCGGATGCGCTGCCCGAGGGCGCGAAGGCGTCGTTCATATGTCAGAACGACGGTACAATAGAGGGCCTCGATTATCCCGATAAGAAGATAAGGACAGTGCAGTTCTATCCCGACGCTTATCCCAAGGAATACGGTACAGGCTATATTTACAGTGAGTTTTTAGATTCGCTTAAAGGTTAGGAGGAAAGAAAAATGCCACTTCGTAAGGAACTTAAAAAAGTGCTCGTTATCGGCTCCGGCCCGATAATCATAGGTCAGGCGGCGGAATTCGACTATGCCGGCACTCAGGCGTGCAAGGCGCTCAAAGAGGACGGCATCTGCGTTGTTTTAGTAAACTCCAATCCGGCCACGATAATGACGGACAAGCATATGGCGGATAAAATATATCTTGAGCCGCTCAATATAGATGTTTTAAAGCGCATAATAGAGATAGAAAGCCCCGACGCCGTACTTTCAAATCTCGGCGGCCAGATGGGACTTAACTTAAGCATAGAGCTTGCCGAAAGCGGATTTCTTGACGCACACGGCGTTAAGCTGCTTGGTGCAAAGGTAGATACCATAAGAAAGGCGGAGGACCGCCAGGCATTCAAGGACACGATGGAGGAGATAGGCGAGCCGTGCATCGCGTCGAAGGTCGTAACGACTATAGAGGACGCCGTCGAATTTGCCGGCGAGATAGAATATCCCGTAATAGTGCGCCCTGCGTATACGATGGGCGGCACGGGCGGCGGCCGCGCGAACGACGAAGCGCAGCTTAGAGAGATATCGGAAGCCGGCATCCGCGCAAGCCGCGTAGGCCAGATACTCATAGAAAAGTGCGTGGCAGGCTGGAAGGAGATAGAGTATGAGGTCATGCGCGACAGCGCGGGAAACGCGATATCCATATGCAATATGGAAAACGTGGACCCCGTAGGCGTACACACGGGCGACAGCATTGTAGTTGCTCCCACGCAGACGCTTTCCGCCGTGGAATGCGCGCGTCTTAGGGCTTCGGCGCTCAAAATAGTGTGCGCTTTGGGCGTTGAGGGCGGCTGCAACGTACAGTTCGCCGTAAATCCCGACAGCTTTGAATACGCCGTGATCGAGGTAAATCCGCGCGTATCGCGCTCAAGCGCGCTTGCATCGAAAGCTACGGGCTATCCGATAGCCAGAGTCGCGTCGAAGATAGCCATAGGCTATAACTTGGACGAGATAAAGAACTCCGTAACGGGTACTACGTTCGCATCAAGCGAACCGTCGATAGACTACATCGTTTTGAAATTCCCCAAATGGCCGTTTGATAAATTTGTTTACGGCGACAGAACGCTCGGAACGCAGATGAAGGCTACGGGCGAGGTAATGTGCATAGCCGACAGCTTTGAAGCGGCGCTTATGAAGGCTGTAAGGTGCATTGAGTTAAAGCTTGACCGCATGTATATGCCGCACATCGAAGAGATGGAGCTTCCCGATATAATCGAGGACATTAAAAAGTGCAACGACGAGCGCATATTCTACATCTGCGCCGCTTTGAGACGCGGTGTGAAGATCGACGAAATATACGATATAACGAAGATGGACCGCTGGTTCATAAACAAGCTCCAGGGCCTTATCAATATGGAATACCTGCTTGAGGAAGAGCTTTTAACGCCCAACATTTACCGCGAGGCAAAGAAGATGGGCTTTTTGGACAGCACGATAGAGGCGCTTTCCGGCGAAAAGATAAAGACCCCGATAAAGCCCGTATACAAAATGGTAGACACCTGCGCCGGTGAAATAGAGGCGAAAACGCCGTATTACTACTCAACATATGACGAGGACAACGAGGCGCGCCCCTCCGATAAAAAGAAGATACTCGTATTCGGTTCGGGTCCGATAAGAATAGGCCAGGGCATAGAATTCGACTACTGCTCCGTACACTGCGTATGGGCGCTTAAAAATCTGGGATATGAGACGATAATCGCAAACAACAACCCCGAAACGGTATCTACGGACTTCGACACCTCCGACAGGCTCTATTTCGAGCCGCTCACGCGCGAGGACGTGCTTTCCATTCTCGAAACGGAGAAGCCTGACGGCGCGATAGTACAGTTCGGCGGTCAGACGGCCATAAATCTTGTTCAGCATATAAAGGATTCCGGCGTAAAAATCCTTGGCACTCAGCCCGATATGATAGACGCGGCCGAGGACAGAGAGATATTCGACGGCGTGCTTGAGCGCTGCGGCATACCGAGACCGAAGAGCGCAAGCGTATATAAGCTTGACGAGGCGCTCGCGGCGGCGAACGATATTGGATATCCCGTGCTCGTGCGTCCGTCATACGTGCTGGGCGGCAAGGGCATGGTCATCGCCTACAACGATGACGACGTAAAGGAGTTCATGGGCATTATAAACCGCGAGGTACAGGAGCATCCGATACTTATAGATAAGTATATGATGGGCAAGGAGGTCGAGGTAGACGCCATAAGCGACGGCGAGGACATTCTTATCCCCGGCATAATGGAGCATCTCGAGCGCGCCGGCGTCCATTCTGGCGACTCCATATCGGTATATCCGGCGTACAGCCTCTCTGACGAAATAAAGAAGACGATAGTCGAATATACGGCCAAGCTTGCAAAAGAGCTGAAAGTTTTGGGACTTATAAATATTCAGTACGTCGTATATAACGGCGAGGTATATGTTATCGAGGTAAACCCGCGCTCGTCGCGCACGGTTCCGTATATCTCCAAGGTAACGAACATCCCGATGATAGAGCTTGCGACGCGCTGCATCTTGGGCGAACCGTTAAAGAGCCTCGGCTACGGCACGGGCATATATAAAGAGAGCGATTATTTTGCGGTCAAGGTACCGGTATTCTCGTTTGAGAAGCTTCACGACGTTGATACGCAGCTCGGCCCCGAGATGAAGTCGACCGGCGAGGTTTTGGGTCTTGCGCGCACGTTTGACGAGGCGCTCTTAAAGGGACTTACGGCAAGCGGATATAAGCTTAACAGTAGCGGCGGCGTTCTCTTCTCGATAAGAGACAAGGACAAGCCCGAGCTTCCCGAGCTTGCCCGCAAATTCGTTGATATGGGCTTCGCGATCTACGGCACAGGCGGTACGGCGAGATACCTTCGTCAGAACGGCATTGACGCCACCAGCGTAAAGAAGATAAGCGAGGACAAATACGACAATGTCTTGAATTTCATCGAGAGCGGCAAGGTAAATTACGTTATCAGCACCTCGACTCACGGCAGACAGCCCCAAAGAGAGGGCGTGCGCATCCGCCGCAAGTCGGTAGAGCGCGGCGTTGTATGCCTTACGTCGTTCGATACGGCCAACGCCGTAGTCGAGTGTCTGAAGCTCGACAAGAAGGCGCATGAGCTTGAAATGGTGAATATCGCGGACGTATAAGATGTGAAAGACAAACTCCCCGAACGGAAAATTCCGTTCGGGGAGTTTTTTGTTTATGTAGAAATGGGGAAAAAAGTATACTTTAGTCACCACTTAAAACTGACTATATTTTGACAATACGAGTATAGCACACTACTACTTGTTGTGCAAGAAAGCGTGGGGAAAAAAGTATACTTTTTTCCCCACCTTTTTATGGTAAAACAATAGGAAAACGAGGGAAAAACGGGCTTTTTTCTGTCGAAGAACAGTAAAGAGAATTAAAAAATGGGGGGCCGAAAACACTGCTTTTTTGTGAATTTGCGTTAAACAGCCCTTTTGGCGGCAGGGTAAGGTAAAAGCTGTCGTCTTGCGCATCAGAGAAGCGGCGCGGCAATTTGCACCCGCTCTCCGGCCGCCCCAAGACGCGGCGATCCGTATTCCCCAGCGCCATCCCGTGCGCCTCCGTCCTTTGTCATCCTGGGCTTCTTTTCAGTGTCATCCTGAGCGAAGCGAAGGATCTTTCAGCATTAAGATCCTTCGTCGCTTTGCTCCTCGACAGTGATATAGGGGGCAGGCTGATCTAAAAAACCGGAAAACAACGGCGAGTATTCGCGTTTATATAGATAAATAAAACAAGGAAGGAATGAGCAATTTTGAAAAAGAAGATATTGAGCCTTATCGTGGCGATAGTCATGGTCATAACCATGCTGCCCATGATGGGCTTGGCGGCAGACGGCACACAGATAACGGCGCAGCTTCGCCCTGATTTTACGATAATTATAAATGATGAAGTTAGGACGTTTACCGATGCAAATAATACAGTCGTATACCCTGTATTATATAACGGTACGACATACCTACCGCTTCGCGCAGTTGGCAATTCGCTCGGCATGGATGTAGGATGGGATGGCGCGACACAGACAGTAACGCTCGTTTCATCCGATAAGAAGAAATCTACGTCTGCTGCAGCATTTGATTCTGCAATAAGCAATACACAGATAACGGCGCAGCTTCGCCCTGATTTTACTATAATCATAAATGGCGTGATACAAGAGTTTTCCGATGTGAACGGCAATGTCGTATACCCCGTATTATATAACGGTACGACGTACCTGCCGCTTCGCGCGGTTGGCAATTCGCTCGGCCTGCACGTGGACTGGGACGGTGCGACGCAAACCGTGGTTTTAAGCGGAGAGATTCCAGAGTTTCACACAAATATAAAGACCTCGGCTCAGACATATACGAGCAGACTTTACAGCGCGTCTAAAAAAGAACTGATAGATACCTCAGAACTCACTATGTCATATTACTGTCAAAAATACGATGTTAAAGAGGGAGAACGCTTGCACGTTATAGGATATCAGCCGAGCTCAAGCGCATATGACCTATATACCATACTTGACAGCAATAATAATATTCTGGTTCGCGGAAACTATCTTCCGGATTGGCATGAAAAAGAGGCTTACATCATAATACCTAAAGATGCAGCGATAATGTACGTAAATGGCGCAGTTGGATATTCTGCAAGCGTTATTGAGTATGCAGCGGGAAGTGAGATAACAGAGATAATGCCAAAAGCAGCTCTGAGCGCAAAAAGGATTCAGGATGGCATTATTGTCACAGACGGCGATTTCACTTTTACATGGCGCAAGTGGGGATATAACAATATAATGAATTTTGCAGGTGCGGCGTATAAAGGTAATACGCTGTTTTCCACAATGACTGACTGGATAGGCCCGTATGATTTTAGCGCGGAAAACAATGCGGATGGCGACAGGCTCAACCCCGCGAAGGGTGTTATAACGTCAAATACGACGGGAGGCAATCATAATATATACACAGATACGCCTAAAAATGGAACACCGACAGCGCGTACCATTTCGTGGGAAGTCTATGCAGATGGTATAGAAACGAACGAAATCGACATTGAGGGAAAAGTCATTGAGATACGATGGGTAAACCGTGTACAAGCAGGCAATACAGCGAAGCTTGATAAAAATGAAAATGGATACGGTACGGGACGCGAGTGCTTAGAGGAACACGGTTTTGCAAGATTTTTAGGCGATGGCCTTATAGAAGTGGGCGTAGAGTTTACTCCACTTGAAGATATCCGTATGAATTGGTATTCGGGACTGCAATTTGCGGGAAGCTCGTTTGCACCTGATATTTATATTCCCGAATATAATAAGGAGACTATGACGACGGCAGAGATAGACACATATAAAAACGCCGCAGTCGTAGAATATGCGGTGGCGAAAGGTAGAGAGGTATGCCTCGAAATGTATCTTGACAGAAATTTCGGTTGCGGCAAAAACGTAGTGGATTACTACTACGACGGGAATGGGCTTAAGGGTTATTTCGTTTTGTTCAGCAGAGGCAATCCTTCGGTTGATATGATCGCAAATGAAAAGTATGCTTGGCGTGGGCATTACAGGTTTTATTTGACTGAGTGATACGATTAGTGTAAAAAAGAGACGAATATGACCATTGCAGGTTAATGAAAAATAAAACTTTTACAGAGCAGCGGGACTGAGATTTAGCAGTCCCGCTTTTGCGATTATATTCCCCCGCATATCTTCCCGTATAAAAGCGTACATATTAAAAACCCTGCCGCCCGAACCCTATATTTTGTGCGTTTCGCCAAAAAGATGCGTCGATATTGCAAAGCGCAAAGCTTAATGATATGCTTATTAAGGCAAAGAGCATACTTTGCTTTTTTGTGAAGGGAGTTATCCGTTTAATGTCAAAATCAACATATAACGCAGAGATCGCGGCAAAGCGGTGGCATGCGGGAAACATCTATGAAATAATAATCGAATGCGAGAATCTTGCAAAAGAAGCGCATGCGGGACAGTTTGTGCAGGTGGCCTGCGGCGACGATACTTTTTTAAGACGACCGATAAGCATACACGATGTGAACGGCTCGCGCGTGAGCATGATATTTGAAGTAAAGGGGCAGGGCACGCGATATCTTTCGCAGCTGAAATCTGGCGACTTTTTAAATGTGCTCGGTCCTTTGGGCAACGGTTTTAATACGGATATACAGGGCGACGTTCTGCTTATAGGCGGGGGACTCGGCGTGTTCCCGCTTTACATGGTGGCAAAGGCAAAGGGAAATTCGTGCGACGCGCTGCTCGGATATAAGTCGAAGCGCGTGCTCGTGAGCCACAACAGATTTGCCGACGTATGCCGCGAGGTAGTAATAACTACAGACGACGGCTCATACGGTATACAGGGCACCGCGGTAGGAGCGGCGCACAGCCTTGTTGTTAATCATCATTATAAGGCGATATATGCATGCGGCCCGCTGCCGATGCTCAAGGCCGTTCATACGCTCGCGTGCAAATACAACATACCGGCGTGGATATCGCTTGAGGAGCGCATGGCCTGCGGATTCGGCGTATGCCTTGCCTGCGCCGTAAAAAGCGCCGAAAATGAAAACGAATATCTGCATGTATGCAAGCACGGCCCCGTATTCAACTCAAAGGAGGTAATCCTGTGAGCAAGTTAAATACAGCGGTAAACATAGCCGGCGTAGAGCTTAAGAACCCGATAGTCACGGCTTCGGGCACATTCGGCTTCGGCCGCGAATTTTCGGAATTTTTCGACCTTTCCCAGCTCGGAGCCGTATCGGTAAAGGGACTTACCCTTAAGCCGAAGGCGGGCAATCCGCCGCCGCGAGTTGCCGAATCCGCCTCGGGTATGCTCAATTCCGTGGGGCTTCAAAATCCCGGCGTTGAAAGCTTTATAAAAGACGAACTTCCGTTCCTTCGCGGGTTTGACGTAAAAATAATCGCCAACATGGCGGGCAATACCGTCGAGGATTATGTGGAAATGGCGCGCATCCTTTCGGACGCCGACGTCGATATGCTTGAGGTAAACATCTCCTGCCCCAACGTAAAGGAGGGAGGCGTTGCCTTCGGCGTGGACGAAAGGGCCGTATACGAGGTGACGAGCCGCGTAAAAGCCGTTTCAAAGAAGCCTGTGATAATAAAGCTTTCGCCGAACGTTACTGATATTAAAAAAATAGCTAAAGCAGCCGAAAGCGGCGGCGCGGACGCGCTTTCTTTGATAAACACGCTGCTCGGCATGAGAATAGACATAAAAACGCGCAGACCCATACTTAAAAACAATACCGGCGGCCTTTCGGGTCCGGCAGTCTTCCCGATAGCGGTGCGCATGGTACACGACGTATATGAAGCCGTGAAGCTTCCCATAATCGGCATGGGGGGAGTAGCGCGCGGGGAGGACGCCGTGGAGCTTATGATGGCGGGAGCCTCGGCCGTAGCCGTGGGCAGCGCCGCGCTCGTAAATCCTTTGGCGCCTATCGAGATAAAGCGCGGACTTGAGAAGTTCATGGAGGACAACGGCGTTGCGTCCGTATCGGAGCTTACCGGTTCGGCGAAAATGTGGTGAGCGTATTATGACGAGGATATATCTTATACGTCACGCCGAAGCGTCAGGCAATACGTCGATGCGCTATCACGGCCATTACGACAGCGAGATCACAAAAAAGGGGAGGATCCAGCTTGAAAGGCTGGGCGAACGCTTTAAGGATATCGTGATAGACGCGGTCTATTCGTCTGATCTAAAGCGCGCATATGAGACGGCCAGAGCAGTTGTCGGAGACAGGGATATACAGATAATCCGCGACGCACAGCTAAGAGAGCTTAACGGCGGCGAATGGGAAAACCTCGAGTGGAAGGAAATAATGGAGGACCGAAAAGAGGAGTTTAAAAGATTCAACGACGCGCCCGATATTATAAGCACTCCGGGAGGCGAGAGCGCCTCGGACCTTCAGATACGCATAGCGAATAAAATCTTTGAAATAGTAAAGAATAATCCCGAAGCATCCGTATGCATAGTAAGCCATGCCATAGCGATAAAAACGTTTTTATGTTATGCGCGCGCCATACCCGTAAAGTATATGGGCTTTCATGTGTGGTGCAAAAATACGAGCGTAACGACTATGGATATTGCCGAAGACGGCCGCATTCGCATTTTGGCCGAGAACGACGCAAGCCATTTGATAGGCCTGGAATAAATAATTTTCGGACAGTTTGTACTTTTTATCTAAAAGCGAGTTGACGCTTTTCGTTTGGTGTAGTAAAATATAAGCGTAAACAAGTGATGCTTGGGCCTTTTGCGGGAGGTAAGAATAATGAACGACGATTTTGGCAATGATTTTATTACGCTGATAGACGAGAACGGCGAAGAGGCCGAATATGAGCATCTTGATACGCTTGAGTTTAACAACAATACGTATTTTGCAATGGTAAAAGCCGATCTTGACGAGGAGGATGTGCTCGCGCAGGAGGATCTGCTTCTTATATTGAAGCTTATGGTCGATGAAAGCGGCGATGAGATACTTGCCACTATCGAGGACGACGACGAGTATGAAGAAGTACTGTCCTTGTTTGAGGAGAGATTGGCCGATTATTATGAGCTTGAAGATCATTACGATATAGAGCATTGAAAAGTGAATAAAATATCCCTGCCTGGCGCGTGATAGTCGTCATATTTTTGAACCTACACTTCAAAAATACGGGATTCCGGCTCTGTCGGTAAGATGTAGACCTCCCGCTTTGCGGACGAAGGGAACGTGGCGACCACAGGAGGATACCCACCTGCAATTAGCAGGGTCAAAGAAATGATGATTACACGGCGTGGCGGGGTATTATTTGAGAAAAAGCGATGAAGCAAAAGCTTCGTCGCTTTTTTGTTATGTAAAAGCAAGAAAGTCGTACAGCACAGGATGTTTTATAAACGAAAAAGGAAACAGCGAGGGCCATAGAAGGAAATAAGCGAGGGTCTTTTGTTGCTGCGCGCCCCGGCATAACCCACCCACACAGAAAAGCAGCCCCGACGTGCGGTCGGGGCTGTGTTTGTCATGTATATACCTTGAACGTGGTCATACGGTCTATTATTCGGACATTTCCTTTATGCAGTCTTCGCATACGATCTTATTCTTGAAATTGGTAACATTCTTTGCATTGCCGCAGAATATGCAGCCCGGCTGGTACTTTTTGAGGATTATGGTGTTGCCGTCAACATAAATCTCAAGCGAGTCCTTTTCGGCGATGTCGAGCGTGCGGCGCAGCTCGATGGGGAGAACTATGCGTCCCAGCTCATCGACCTTTCTAACAATACCTGTAGATTTCATTTTTTTGTCCTCCTATGATAAATATGAAAAATCAACGAAAATTTTCGATATGTGTCTTTTCTTATGTTATTTTAGCATACATTGGAAATTCTGGCAAGTACTAATCAATGTGGTATGTATCAGCAAGATTTTTACAAAAAAGCATATTTCTAACCACATGACATATATAATACTATATATATTCGGGGGCGATGCTATATGATGAATAAGCTGTTCGCCGCTATGATAATCATGGGGTGCGCCGTGGGCTTTATATGCGGGCGCGGCGCGGCCGTGTCAGAGGCGGTCTTTAACGGCGCGTCAGAGGCGGTAAGGCTTTTAATAACGATAGGCGGCGCGGTCTGCCTTTGGTCCGGCCTTATGCGCATAATCGAAAGGTCGAATATGCTGGGCGGAGTGTGCCGTGTTATTTCTCCCGTGATGAAGCGGCTTTTTCCCGACATACGGCCCGAAAGCCCTGCCATGTCAAGCATTGTTATGAATATAGCGGCAAACCTTCTGGGGCTTGCAAACGCGGCGACGCCGATAGGCATAAGGGCAATGGAGCAGATGAAGGAGCAGGGCGGCGGAAGCGACACGGCCGACCGCTCTATGATAATGTTCGTAGTTATGAATACGGCTTCGTTTCAGCTTATGTCGTCGTCGCTTATTGCGCTTAGGATAGAGGCGGGATCCGAAAATCCGTTCGAGGTGACGGCTCCCATATGGCTCGCCTCCGCCATATGCCTTTTTAGCGCGATACTTACGGCAAAGGTGTGCGGAGCGGTGAAAAAATAACGCGGAGGTGCAAAAAAATAAAGATACTCAGCGAAAACATTATGGCGGCGCTCGTCGCTGCCGTGATCATATACGGCATATATAAAAAAGTGCCCGTATTCGACGAATTTTTAGAGGGAGCGAAAGAGGGCATTTATACGTTAAAACAGATACTTCCGTCGCTTTTGGGGCTTTTGTTTGCGATAGAGATATTTAAAGCGTCGGGCACGCTCGACCTTCTTACGTTCGCGCTCGAGCCGGTCTTGTCAAAGCTCGGGATACCGAAGGAAGTGGTGCCTTTGGGGCTTTTAAGGCCCGTGTCGGGCAGCGGCTCGCTTGCCATAGTGTCGGATATTTTTGAAAAATCGGGCCCCGACAGCTTTGCGGGACGATGCGCCTCCGTTATGATGGGCTCGACGGAAACGACGTTTTATACGATAGCTGTTTACTTCGGCGCGGCAAAGATAAGAAAGATATCATATGCGCCGTTCGCCGCGCTTTTGGCCGATTTTGTCGGCTTTGCGGCAAGTATAGTAATAGTAAGCCGCTTTTTCGGAAGATAAAAGGCTGCGGCGACTGCCGCAGCCTCGAAAAGCTATTCCTCTATAAGTCCCTGCTGTGTCAAAATATCCTGACACTTGTTTATTGAAGCGCGGATAAGATTGCCGCATGAATAACGCTCGTCTTCGCGTTTCAGCTTTAAAAGCTTTCCGCAGGTCGAGGTGCCGTATTCCGCCTCGAACCAGTTGTCAAGCTCTCTTACCATCGCGCCTGTTTTCGGCGCGTCCCAAAGCCCCAGAAGAAGCGCCCCGCCTGCAAGCGCGCCGCACGTCTTCTGATTTTGCATACCGCTGCAAAGCGTACGCGCCGCGCGAACCATTTGAGGATTTTCCTCGCCGCGTATCTCAAGCCCTGCGTTTAAAACGATCTGCGCACAGCACATGCCTGATTTGCGAAGCTCGCCCACCTTGTTGTCATAGTCTATTCGTTTCATTATTTGACCCCCTTCGGTTTTACAGTATCTATATCAGCGCAAGCTGTTTTAATATGAATACAAAAACAAATATAGTGATTATCGACAGAAACGCCGAAAACACAACAAGCTCTCCCGCAAGCTCGGCGTCCGCGCCCATTTGCTGTGCCATAGTGAACGAGGCTATGGCGATGGGAGACGCGAATATCGACAGGCATACTACGAGATCCACGCCGCGAAAACCGAGAGCGGCCGCTATGGGAAGCATTATCGCGGGCACGGCTATAAGCTTTGCCGCAACGCCGAATATAAGGGCGCGTTTGTTCTTTTTTGCCGATGAAAACTTAAAAAGTCCTCCTAACACGACGAGCGAAAGCGGGGTCGCCACGGCGGCAAGGTCGTCTGCGACGGAAATAATAAGCTCGGGCAGCTTTACGCCCGTTATAAGCATCAGGACCCCGAAAAGCGAAGCCAGCACGAGCGGGTTTTTTGCCACCTGTAAAAGCGTTTTCTTTAAGCTGAACGTACTCTCAGAAAACAGCGAAAGCACGAATACCGACAGCACGTTATACATCGGTACAACGAGCGCGCTCGTTATCGCGGGAATGCCGGCGCTTGCCTCGCCGCAAAGCGATATGGCTATCGGTACGCCGAATATCACGAAATTGCTTCTGAATATCGCCTGTATCATAACGGAGCGGCGGCGCCGCTGTTTAACGAAGAAGCCCGTTATGAAAAAGGCCGCGGCAAATAAACATAATACGGCGACAAAGGCAAAGAGAAGAAGCCGCGGATTGAATACCGTGCTTATATCCGCCTTGTAAATGCTTACGAACAATAAAAGCGGCAAAAAGACGTGAAAACAGACGCGATTTATCTTTATAAGCACGTCGTCCGTGACCATCTTCAAAAGCCTTACGATATATCCTATCGCCAGCATGATAAAAAGGGGAAGCACTACCTCAAACGATATTATCAAGCTTTGCATTTATCTGCCACCTTTGAAAAAATCCATTTTTATTGTAAATCACGAAGCGGTTAAAGTCAATAAAATGCGCCCCGAAAAGACGCCGGTCCTTTCGGGGCGCGGAGCGTTTAAAGATCATTCTCTGCTTGAAACGAGCATCGTTGCCGTGTCCGCGTCGTAATCGACGTCGAAGCCGAGCGCCTCGCCCATCTCGCGCAGCTTAAAGAAGTTGTTGCCGCCGATGTTATAGGCTGTAAGCGCGGCTGCCTGCCCGTTTATAATTACCGTCTGCGAGCTTGAAACGGCAGAAGCCGAATTGTCCCTGCCGGTGACAAGCTCTCCGCCGACAGGTGAATACGGCGCGCCTGTTACAACGGTAACCGCATTTTGCGAAGAGTCGAAATCAACGCTGAATTCGCTTCCCGTGCCGTTTAAAAGCATTGCGATATCGCGCAGCTTGAAGAAATTGCTGCCGCCAATGTTGTATATCTCCGCTTCCTTTGACTCGCCGTTCACTTTGAGATTTTGGCGCGTGAGTATTACTTTTGCGCCGCTTTGCGGCTGAGGCGCTATAGATCCCGCCACGGTGAACTTAACGTCTTTTTTAACTCCGTTCGAGAATACAACGCCTATCGTATGCTCACCGCCCGAGAGCGCGTCGGCGTTAAGCGTATACTTAAGCGGATAGTTGGAAACGGCATGGACCCACTTTCCGTCGAGGTACCACGACGCGCTTATACGCTCCGAAGAGTAAGTATAAGCCGAAAGCTCTATTCTGCCGGAAAGGTCACTTTTCACGCTTTCAAGCGGAGTATAGAACTTTGCATTGCCGCGCACGCTGTGAAGAAGCGCCGCGTTGCCGCTAACGCCCTTGTCAAAGGATTGTGTCATCGTGGTATTGTTGTATATCGTATAGTCGCGCGGACCGCCGCCGAAGCTGGAGTCGGAGTAGACTATCGCCTTTATCTCGGGATAGAGCATGGGAAGATAGGCCATCGCCTTCTCGACCTGTTCGGATGCGAAGGCCGTAACGTCTGCGCCGTTTATCGTATGCGCCGAGCCGCCCTCGGTCGCGATGAGCGGCTTTTTATGGATGCGCGAAAGATTAACACCCTGCTGCACATTGAGAAGCGCGCTGCCGTAAACGCCCACGCCGTAGAAGGCGTCGCGCGCCGTATCGCCGTTTACGCTGTAGCGGTCATAATAGAGCGACACGCCGACCCAGTCGACAACGTCGTCGCCGGGATAGAAGCTGTCCATATCGAGCTTATACGAGCTTGAATAGTTGGGCGAAAAGACGAGTGCGACGTTGGGGCTAAGCTCGCGCGCGAGAGCGGCGATATGGCGGTAGGCGTCTATGTATTTTGAAGCAAGCGCCGAAGGCGCAGTCTCCGCCTCGCCCCATACGTTCATCTCGCCGCCGATGCGCAAAAACACCGGCGTATCGAGCGTAGAGAGGAACTTAAAATCAGCTCTTAGCTGCTCGTCATACGTGCCGTTTGAAACGGCTGTGCAGTCTTCGCCCTCGCGCTCAAAGTTCAGGTTTATAAGCAGGGCGCGGTTCCCGTCGGAAACATGGCTTCCAAAGAGATACGACCAGTATTCAAGCGAATATGCGTTTCCCAAGCTGTAATAGAACGAGATAATGGATTCGTCTGCAAATTCGCCCGCATTGACAACGCCGTAGCTGCCGCCGGGCAGCGTGCCTGAGGCGAGTATCCTTCCGAAATATACGCCCGACGGCTCATGCTTTGCGCCGAATACGGGATAATTCGGCCCGGGAGCGTCGGTAACGGCGTAGATCTCGGTATTGGGGCTTATGTCCTTATATGCTGTTTGAAATGTGGTTGTAGAGTCGTTGGCAGATGCGGGGAAGTAAAGGGCGCATAATATGAGCGCTGCGGCAATAAGACTTGCTAAAGTTTTTTTCATAATGTCAGCTCCCGAAAAAAGAGTCGTTATTTTAAATATTGCGCGCCCCGTAAAACGAGGCGCGCATATACCGTTTGATCTTGAATTATCGCAATGATCAAAGCTCAATGGGCTTTAATGCGTCTCTGTAAAGCTGCTCTATATCAGCGGCCGTAGAGGTACGAGGATTCATACGCCAGCTGCTTACCTGGCTGCCCTTCATGGCGTCAAGAGCCATTGCGGGGATGTGCGTCTCGTCAACGCCCACCTTGGAGAGCGACTCCGGTATGCCTAAGGATTTTGCGAGGTCTACAACTTCCTCAACGAGCATGGACGGCTCGAAGTATCCTATATCGCTGTTCGATACGCGGATAAAGTCGTATATCCTGCGATAACGGTTGTCCTTGTCGGCGATGGCGTTGAATTTTAATGCATGCGGCAGAAGAATTGCGTTTGCAATACCGTGCGGCACGTTGTAGTATCCGCCGAGCGGGTGAGCCATCGCGTGAGCCATGCCGAGATAGCCCCACGAGAAAGCTATGCCTGCGAAGTTGCTGGCTATCATCATGCCGGATGCGGCCTCGATATCGGAGCGGTCGGCAACGAAGCGGCGAAGGTACTTGCCGATATATTCCATAGCCTTCTGACCCATAGCGTCGGAGAAGGGCGTTGCGCCTCTCGAAACGTAGGACTCTACCGCGTGGGTGAGCGCGTCCATACCGGTGGAAGCGGCAACAAGCGGCGGAAGCTTAGTGATAAGCTCGGGGTCCAAAAGTATAATGGACGGCGTTAATTTGCCGGAAACTATCGAATATTTGAAGTTTGTCTTTCTGTTTGTGATAACGGCGAAAATAGTGTTTTCGCTGCCGGTGCCTGCCGTTGTCGGGATCGCAACGATGGGAGGAATGGGATTTTTAAAAAGATCCACACCGCCGGCATAATCCTCGGGACCGCCGGGATTGGTAGCCATAACTGCCGCCGCCTTGCCGGTGTCCATCGGGCTGCCGCCGCCCAAGCATACGATGGTTTCAAGCTTATTAGCCTTGAATACCTCGGCAGCTTTGAGCACGGTCTCGGAGGACGGATTGGGCTCAACGTCTAAAAACTTTTCATACGTTATGCCCGCGTTTTTAAGTATCTCTTCAACGGTACCCACTACGCCCGCCTTTTCAAGACCGCGGTCAGAAATGAGAAGCGCACGGTTCATATTCTTTGCCTTCAGTCTGTCGCCGAGCGACTGGATGCAGCCTGCGCCGAACGAAACAAGGCCGGGAACGGCAAAATTGAAGTTTTTCATGATGTTTATTCCTCCTTTATTGATGTGTTTTATATTTAGATAAAAATATTCTATATTGAATTATAACCGGATTTTACGTTTAAAGTCAACATTTTGTCCCGAAAATATAAAAAATGATGAAGCGAAAACGATTTCTTTGTATAAAAAACTGAATGATCATAAGAATACGAAAAGGTTTGAGTAAAAAAAGGGAATAAAAAACGTGTCCCGAAGGCGCTGGTCCTTTATGTTGCGGTCTTTTTGTCGCTTAGTCCTAAAATATAATCGGTCGATACGCCATAATAATCGGCGAGGGCGATAAGATGGCGTATAGGAAGTTCGTTCGCGCTCGCAGCGGGCATACATTGTTTGCGACGTGACTCAGAATTGCTGTAATATGCATTGCATAAAAAAATATATAAAGAGAGAGAAAAGCATACATTTTCCCCGCTTTATCTTGTACAAGATGTATTGTTATGATATCCTTGTATTGTCAAGATGCAGATAATACAGTGGTGGTGAAAAAGCGTAAAACGGGGAGGATAATATGAAAAAGAAGTTAATATGCTTCGTTATCGTGCTGTGCATGGTGTTTTCCATGCTGCCTGTGACGGGCTTGGCGTTGGGAGATAGAAACGACACACCTTATGCTATGACGGGAGGCAATATTTATTATGAGGTGTCGTTTTCGGGTAATGAGATTATCATAACCGGCGGGGATTCTTCGATAAAGTCGGCGAATATACCCGAACAGATAAACGGGAAACCAGTAACGACAATAGGAAGTGATGTGTTTCGGAATTGTTATGGACTTACGTCAGTAACGATACCGTCAAGCGTTAGGGTCATCGCCCAAAGCGCATTTCAAAATTGTACCAGTCTTACAGAGGTAACGATTCCTGAGGGCGTTACAACCATAGCTCGCCAGGCGTTTAAGGACTGCAACAGACTCACTTCGGTAACAATACCGTCGAGCGTGACATATATAGGAGATTCTGCGTTTTCTCATTGTAGCGGACTCACTTCGGTAACGATACCATCGGGTGTGACATATATGGGAGATTCTGCGTTTTATCACTGTAGCGGGCTCACTTCGGTGACGATTCAATCAGGTGTGACGAGAATAAGTAGTTCTGCGTTTTCTCTCTGTAGCGGGCTCACTTCGGTAACGATACCGTCAAGTGTGACAACCATAGATAGTTATGCTTTCTTTGTATGTAGTAGCCTTACATCCTTGGAGATACCGTTGAGTGTTTCAAGTATAGGCGACTATGCCTTACCTCTTGGAATAGATATATACTACACTGGTACAGAGGCACAGTGGAAGGCTTTATTTAATGAGAAACTTACTGAAAACTCGAGGATTCATTATAAAAATAAAACGGCGCCTACAGCTGTAAGTATAACCAATATAAGCCGTGCGAAAGGAGCAGTCAGCCTGAATTGGGACGCAATAGAAGGTGTAGACGGCTACCGCATATTTAGAAAGGCCGAAGACGGCAACTGGATGGTCATCGTAGACAGGCAGCTCGCGACCACGTATGTGGACAGCACCATTGAGGAGGGCGAAACGTATTACTACGCCGTAAGCTCATTGCTTGAAGGTATGGACAACGGTGAGAGGGTCAAAGTTTCGGGGGGCATTACAGTGCCGTATACGCCGAAACCCGTAACCATTGGCTCCGTTGAGGCAGAAAACGGTAATGTAACAATCAACTGGAGCGCTATGCCCGGCGCGGACAGCTACAGCGTTTACAAAAGAGTGCGAGGCGGCATTTGGACGACTGTTGTAAGCAACACGACGTCCACCAACTATATTGACAGCAGCGTGGAGCCGGGCAAAACATACGAATACACAGTCCGCTCCTGTGTAAACGGCGTATACAGTACGAGCTACGATGATACTGCAGAAAGCATAACCGTACCATATGATCCCGTTCCGATAACGATAAGCGATATTTCATACGCGAACGGCGAGGTAACGCTTTCGTGGACGGGAGTCACCGGTATGGACGGCTACCGCATATACAGAAAGACCGGCTCGGGCAAATGGACCACGATTGTTGCATCGACGACGGCGACGAGTTACACCGATACGACCGTGACCGAGGGAACAACGTATTCGTATACGCTTCGCTCGAATGTGGGCAGCGCATGGAGCAAGGGATATGACGCGACGGCTGCGACTATCACGGCAAATCCGCCCGCTGACCCGCAGCCCGTGACGATTACCTCGATAAGCTACGCAGACGGCGCGGTAAGCCTCGCATGGCAAGCGCAGGACGGCGTGGACGGCTACCGCATATACAGAAAGACCGGCTCGGGCAAATGGACCACG
>JAFQZS010000006.1 GCA_017405765.1 Clostridia bacterium | reverse complement strand
CGAAAAAATATGACGAAGGTTATATGTGCGAATTTGAGAAAGACGAGGAGCCGTAGGCGACGAGGCTTTCTCAAATTCGGCGCGGCTCGGTCTGGCCCTCTGTGAACGCAGCAAGCACCTCGTTCGGCGACTTGTAGTCCAAGCAGACTTTGGGGATTGTGTTCGAGAATCGGTTGTACTTCTTAAGCTGCTTGCGTCCATCCTCAAGGTTGTACATCCGCAGCTTCTTATAGAATCGCTTCTCGTCTGTCCGATGCTGGCGTTCAACCTTGCCGTTATGTCGAGGTGTAGCAACTCTGATGCGGGTATAAGCGATCTTGGCGCTCCGGAGCTCTTGTTCAAACAACGTCGGCGTCGGGTCGTCGCTTATCAGAGCTTTCGTCCACTCCGTTCCGTTGTCTGTCTGCACCATTTCAATTCTGAATGGGAAAAACGAAATCGCTTTCCGTATGAAGTCCCGGGAACTGTACGTACTGTGTTCATCGTACATCTCTCGATATACCAGCCTCGAATACTCGTCTATCGCCGTGTATTGGTAGTATTTTTTGTCTCCGGCCACGCAATAGCTCGGCACGAATTTGACGTCGATCTGTACTTTTTGACCTGGATATTCTGCCTTCGCGTAAGGCTTCGGCTTATACGCATGGCGAGCCTTTTCCTCGCTCTTGAGCTGCATTCGCTTCAATGCTCGACACATGCTCTTGTAGCTCCGCCTGTATCCTCGCTCACGGATCTTCATCCACAAGATCATTAGGTCGTCTTTGTTTCGCTGCCATTACCGTCGGATGAGTTCATATTCTTCCTGCGTATGCTCGGATGGATGATGGTGCGGACGGTGCGACCGATCCTGTAAGCTCTGCCAGCTCCCGTCGTATCGTTTCAACCAGCGATAGATGCTGTTGCGGCTAACATGGTATCGGTTTGCGGCTTTTGTTACTCCGTTCTTCTCTGAATACTTGATTACCTGTTGACGGAAATGCGCGCTAGATGCTAAACTGGTCATGGAAATTCATCTCTTTCATGGCTGATTTGTGTGGTAACTTCATCATACCATGTTCGAGTTGAATTTCCATTCTCTTTTGTCACATATCATTTGTACCATAACAATTAAGAAAAATATATTCATATAAATGTTCGGGCGTCAAACGATATGAACTGCTTTCTTAGAATAAAAGGCGAGCTTTTCTTGTGCGCTTAAAAAGAATATGCTAATATTAAAAGAAAACAAGCTATGAGGAAAATGATATGACGGACGACGAAAAGCTGCTTATAAAACGCTTAACAGAGCTTTCGCTTAGAGCATATAACCGTAATATACCGACATATTCCGGATTTTTGACTCTTACTGAGCAGAGCGCGCTCATAAAAACAAAGGCGGCTTCTTCATTTACGCTTTGGGGCGGATATCCGGCGGCCGAAAGGAAAGTCGCCTGCTTTGGTGAAGACAGCGAAGCGTCTGCACCGATAAGCCTCGTTAAAATCGCGCCCTCCGCGCCGAAATTTGCCGAAAAGCTTACTCACCGCGACTTTCTCGGCTCTCTTATGGGCCTTGGCATAAAGCGTGAGTTTTTGGGCGATATCGTCATATATGAAAACTGTGCCTTTCTTTTCTGTATTTCGTCTATAGTCGCTTATATAAAAGAAACGCTTGCGTCCGTAAGGCGCACAGGCGTTTTCGTATCAGACGCCCAAAGTCTCCCCGATGAGGCATGTAAGCAGCCCGAAAAAAGCCTTATCGTCGTTTCCTCAGAGCGTCTTGACGCAATAATCGCCGCAGTATATAAAATGTCCCGCACGCAAAGTCAAAAGCTGTTCGCCGCCGAAAAGGTATTTGCAAACAGCCGTCTTATACTCAACACGTCGTATGAACCGAAAACAGGCGAGATAATCTCGGTAAGAGGTCAGGGGCGCTTCATTTACGAATCGGTGGAGCGTGAAACGAAAAAGGGACGCCTAAGATGCGCCGTGCGAATATATAAATAGAAAATCGTCAGCGAAAAATTGCGCTGACGATTTTTACTTACAGTACGTGGTTCAAAAAATCCCGTGTTCTCGGTTCCTTTGGATTTGTGAATATCTCGGACGGAGGTCCTTCCTCCACTATGTAGCCGTCGGACATAAACACTATCCTGTCGGCCACGTCGCGCGCAAAGCCCATCTCGTGAGTCACAACGATCATCGTCATGCCCGCCGCCGCAAGCTCCTTCATTACCTGAAGAACGCCGCCGACCATTTCGGGGTCCAGCGCGCTCGTAGGCTCGTCAAAGAGCATGATATCGGGGTTCATCGCAAGCGCCCTTGCTATTGCCACGCGCTGCTGCTGACCGCCGGAGAGCTGTCTCGGATACGAATCGGCCTTATCGGAAAGACCAACCCTTTTTAAAAGCTCAAGCGCCTTTTCTTCCGCTTCCTTCTTTGAAAGCTTCTTTCTGTCGATAGGCGCCATCATGATGTTCTTCTTCGCCGTTAGATGATGAAAAAGATTGAACTGCTGAAACACCATGCCGATATTCTCGCGTACCTTATTTATATTCGTATGTTTATCGGTTATAAGATAACCGTCGATTTCAATTTCACCGGAAGTGGGCATTTCAAGCTGATTTAAGCATCTCAGAAAAGTTGATTTGCCCGAACCCGAAGGGCCTATAAGACAAACGACCTCGCCCTCGGAGACTTCCAGATCCATGCCCTTTAAAACCTCCGTATTGCCGAAGGATTTGCACAGATTTTTTACTCTAACCTTTTTTGCCATAATCAAGATTCCTCTCAATTCGCTTTATGATATAAGAAAGTATCGTTATTATCAAAAGATAAACACATCCGACTATTATGTACGTTTCAAAGCTTCTGAACGTGCGTCCAACATATATCTTGCCCTGATAAAAGAGCTCGGGAAGACCTATTACCTGAGCAAGCGAAGAATCCTTTAAAGAAATAATAAACTGATTGCACAGCATAGGTATGCTTATTTTAAGCGCCTGAGGAAGTATTACCTTTATCATGGCGCGCGTTTTAGGCAGTCCCAGGCTTCGCGCCGCTTCCATCTGTCCGGGGTCTATCGCCTGTATGCTTCCTCTGAATATCTCTGACATATATGCGCCCGCGTTAAGCGAAAGCGTGGCCACCGCCGCCTGAAAAATAGAAAAATTAAAGCTCGGGTCCCAAAGCTGAACGACTTGGGGTATACCGTATTTAATAATGAAAAGCTGAACGATAAAAGGCGTTCCTCTTATTACCCATACGTAAAACTTCGATATGAGCGACAGCGGAACGATTCGCGACATGCCCATGATGCACGACAGAAGACCTAAGAAAAAAGCGATGAGTATCGCAAGGAGCGACGTCTCCAGCGTCATTACAAGGCCGTCGAGCAGCATGGGGTAAATATTCGTAAGTACGCCGTAAAAATCCATACGTATTTCCCACGCTTTCAGTCTGATTAAATTCGTTCACGTAATGCGAGGACGCGCCTCGCATTACGTGACTTATAAAACGATTTTGATTAAGGTTTTTAAAGAAGATTAGTCCTTTAATTCGTCTGCTGCGCCCTGTACTGCGTCTGCCGCTGCATCTGCTGCATCGCTTACTGCGCCTGCTGCGTCGCTTACTGCGCCTGCCGCTGCATCTGCCGCGTCGCTTGCTGCGCCTGCTGCTGCATCTGCCGCATCGCTTACTGCGCCTGCTGCCGTGTCTGCTGCATCGCTTGCTGCGTCTGCCGCTGCGTCAACTGCTGCGTCTGCTGCTGCGTCTGCTGCGTCGCTTACTGCGCCTGCCGCCTGTTCGAGAAGGCTGCCCTCTGCGTCGGTGTTGTCAGCGCCGTACTTTGCAAGGATCTCCTTGTAGGTGCCGTTTGCCATGATGTTGTCAAGACCTGCGTCGAACATAGCTAAAAGCTCTGCATTCTGGCCCTTTAATACTGCGAAGCCGTAGGAAGAACCTCTTACCATGTCGCCGACGAGCTTAAGACCGTTGCCCTGGGATACTGCGTAGCCCATTACCGGATAGTCTTCGAAGCAGCCGACAGCGTCGCCGGTCTTTACAGCTTCGTACATATATGCGGAGTCGTCATAGTACGAAAGCTCGAGCGAATACTCTTCCATGATGGACTCAGCGTAAGCCGCGCCCTCGGTGCCGGTCTTAACGGCGATCTTAGCGCCTCTTATACCCTCGTAGGAGTCGATGGGCGATGCTGCGGAAACTGCAAGCACAACGCCGCTGTCATAGTACGGGTCGGAGAAGTCGTAAGTCTCTTTTCTCGTTTCGTTGATGCTCATGCCGGCGATCATACCGTCAGCCGTACCAGACTGAACTGCCGTCAGAGATGCGTCGAATCCGAGGGACTGAAGCTCATATTTAAAGCCCTGATCCTCTGCAACAGCCGCTAAAATATCAACGTCTATGCCTACGAAATTGCCGTCAGCGTCCGTAAATTCAAACGGTGCAAACGTGGTGTCGGTGGCGATAATGTAGACCTTCTCTGCATTGTCGCCCTGTGCATCGCTGTCGCTCTTATTATTCGAGCAGCCTGCCATAAACGCAAGGATCATTGCCGCCGAAAGAACGAGCGCCAGTATGCGAAGTTTCTTGTTCATGATAAATTTCCCCTTTCAAATTATTATTGAATTTAGAGACATTATATCAAACACATATTTCAAATGCAATAGCGAAGCACAGATTATGCAAAAATCTATAGTTTTATGTGCTTACTGATAATATAACTCATTTAATTTGATATTTCAGTATTATTACATCTTGCCGGATAATATGGACATAATGAAAAATGCGTGATATGCTTCACATATAAAGGAGTGATATTTAATGAAAAAATTTGTTCCCTACGAAAAGCTGTCGAAAAAAGAAAAGCGCGCGCTAGACTTGAAAAAACGCGGCACTTGGCAGAACATAAGCCCGGTAACGAGGGTATCGAAAAACAAAAAGGCATACGACCGCAAGAAGTCCCGAAGCTTTAACGAAAAAGAGCTTCGGGACTTTACTTTTTTGCGCTGTACACCGTAAACATGCCGTCGCCCACCGTGTCTATCACAACGGTACCGTCGTTATCGGTGCGCCAAACATGCGCGCCGAGTCTCTTAAATCTATCAAGCGTTTCGTCGGAGGGATGAGAGTAGGAATTGTCGCTTCCCACCGAGATCACGGCTATATTCGGAGTTGACATGTTAAGAAAATCAGCGTATGACGAATACTTTGAGCCGTGATGCGCGACAATAAGCACATCCGTATCCAAATCGTTCTTCTCGGCGATATATCCCTCGTCTTCGCCCGGCATATCGCCTTCTATAAGAGCGCTGGACTTATCATATTCCACATATACTGCCAGATTCTTCTCATTAGCATTATAATCTTTTTTGGTCTCCCCGGCTGCGTTATACATATGGTCGGCATAAATTCGCATAACAAGATCCCCTGCCGCCGTCTCGGAATCATGCTCCACTTTGCAAACGCTGATACCGAGTTCTTCGGCCGTTTCTGTCAGGCTTTCCATCATGCCGTCATCGTCGTCCCATGCCGGCATTATTATCATATCTGTTTTTATACCGGCTGCAAGCTTTTTGGCGCCGTTTGCATGGTCGTCGTGATAATGGCTTAGAATAAGCGCGTCTATATGATTTATGCCGTTTCTTTTCAGATACTCCGTTGCCGTTTGTCCCGCGTCGCAGCCGTAAGACGACGTGCCGCAGTCAATAACAAACGTCTTCCCCTCACTTTGTAAAAGCACACATTGTCCCTGACCTACATCAAGCACCGAAAGTCTGAAGCCCGTATCCAACAAGGCCGAAGGCACGCTGGGACCGGAAAACAGGCCTGTAAATAAAAGCGACGCAAGTATTATGCATACTGCCTGCCCTGTTCTTATCTTTTCTTTCGACGCGATGCATATCATAACTACAGCCGCCGCAAATGCAATCCACACATAATATATATCGCCTTTTGTAACGAGATACGAATAAGGCAGCTTTGAAAGCGACTCAGCCGCATATATAATATATCTGCATATCCCTTCAAGCAGTATTTGAAAAAACTGCGTCGCAGGCGTCGCGGCGAAAATCGCCGAAAGCGCACACAAAATAAATATAACTGGCAAAAGAGGCGCAACAAGCAGATTTGAAATCGGCGAAATAAGCGACAAACCTCCGAAAATAAACATAGAAAAGGGCGCCGCAAGCGACGTCGCCGCAAGAGTTACACAGATTATTCCTATAAAATAATTAAAAACCTTAAAAATCACGCCTTTTCTTTTTATTGTAAGAACACGCATCAGTTTTTGCGAAAACAGCAGTATGCCCAACGTCGATACGGCGCTTAAAATAAAGCCCGCATCGCCTATGGCAAAGGGGTTTTGAAAAAGGATACATACAGCGGCGCATCCAAGCGCCGTATACGGATCGTAGCTTTTGCCAAAAATAGAGGCGCCTGCCATAACGAAAAACATCGCGCCTGAACGCACCACAGATACGGAAAAGCCGGCTAAAGCCGCAAATCCGACAACGACAAAAAGCGCGGCGCACAGCGCATATCTGCGCCTAAGCCCCATCATGCGAAAGAGAAGCAAAACCGAGAATACGAGTATTGATAAGTGCATGCCCGAAGCGGCAAGCATATGCGAAAGGCCGACGGATGCAAATACTTCCTTTTGGTGTGGCGTAAGTCTCCCCTTGTAATTCATCGTCACTGCGCTTACAAGCGCCGCACTGTCATTTGACATAACTTTGCCAAGGAGCATCGCGTCAGAAACATATCTTTTAAGGCCCAGCGCCGTGCGCATGAACAAATTGCCGCATACCTCGTCGGTCCTTTTCATAAGCAGGTCGGATTTAAGTGTTGCTTCAAGATATATGCCTTTTGAGCGAAGAAAGGCTCGGCTGTCAAAATCACCGTCTTTGTCTGCCTCTTCGGGAAGCGAAGTTACGGCGGTTATCTCTATGCGCTCATAGGGCCTTGCCGAAATGGGAGCGTCGGTATAAAGCGCGATATCAAACGGCCGCGCATACGATACTCCTTTGCTTTCTATACTCTCGCATCTTAAAGTATATTTGTATCCGTGGTTTGTTTTTGATTCAAGGTCGCTTATATAACCCACAATGTGCGACGGTTTGTCTGCAAAATAATATACCGGCTCAATATAGCAGTGCGTCCAGACAAATAAAAGCCCTCCGGCAAAGAATACTGCAAACAAAACGATAAAATATGGACGGCTTATAATATTTCTTTTAAAGAACAGTATTATAACAACAGAAACGGCGGCACATACTGCGCACACAGCAAGCGAAATATAAGCGGGCGCAAATTGCAGGACCGCCACAGACAGAGCCAATGATAGCGCAAAAAGAAACAAAGGCCGCCGCGTTGTCATATTTTCCTCCTTCGTTTTCTATCAAAAGGTAAAAAGGGTGTTTTTTCGTTTGGGAAACTGCTATACTATTTTAATAAAAACTCATATATGCACTTAAATTGTACACCAATTACGAATATTGGCAACGGTTTTCGCGTAAAAATGATACAAAACAGCCTTATCGGAGGTAATTTCCCTTGAAAAAGAAATATTCTCGACTGATCGCAGCATTCTTATGCCTCATTTTTGTCATGTTCTGCGCCGTGCCGTCAGTACCGGCCGCCGCAAGCGGATCAAATGAAGAAAAAACATCCCCTGCCTCTGACGACAGAGGGCTTCTTGCCCAAAGCGCAATACTTATCGACGCCGAAACGGGCAATGTGCTTTACGAGCACAACGCAGACGAACGTCACGGCCCCGCCAGCGTCACAAAAATAATGACGCTGCTTTTAATAGTTGAAGCGCTCGAACGCGGCGAGTTTTCTCTCGATGATACGGTCTCCGCCTCAGCGGAAGCATCCTCGCTCGGCGGCTCTCAGATATACTTAAAAGAGGGAGAAACTTTAAGCGTGCGCGATATGATAAAATCCATTGTTATAGCCTCGGCCAATGATGCGGCCTATGCCATGGGAGAATTCGTGTCGGGTTCAAACGACGCTTTTGTAAGGCGCATGAACGAGCGCGCGCACGAACTCGGCATGAACAATACCCACTTTGTAAACGCACACGGGCTTGACGATGACGACCATTACACGTCGGCGCGCGATATCGCCGTTATGTCAAGAGAGCTTATCTCTCATAAAATGATATTCGACTATACTAAAATACGGCTTGATTCCATAAGAGACGGCGCTTTTACATTGACCAGCACCAACAAGCTTTTAAGATCATATGAAGGGATAACCGGACTTAAAACAGGTTCCACGAGCAAGTCTCTCTTTTCCATGAGCGCTACTGCCGAGCGAGACGGCGTAAGCCTTATCGCCGTTGTAATGACGTCGCCCACAGGCGACGACAGATTCAAGGATGCGGCGCGGCTCCTCGATTACGGCTTTGAACGATATACGAAATTCACAGCCGCAGAAAAGGAGGAGAACCCCGAACCCATGACCGTTTTGAACGGAAAATCAGATCTTTTAACGCTTTCTTTAGAAAAAGAACCCGGATTTTTGGTATTAAAAGAAGACGCCCCGCGCATAACAGGGCGCGCCTTACTTCCGGACAGCGTAAAAGCGCCCATAAGCCAAGGGCAAAAGGTAGGAAATCTTATCTATACGCTGGACGGCGAGGTTATAGCCGACGTGCCGATAATCGCCGCCGAGAGCGTGGAAAAGCTCAATGTGGGATACTGCCTTATGCTTCTTTTAAAAAGCGTCTTTTCGATCGGATGACACGCCATAAACCTCTGTATATGTAAGCCTGCCTTCTATGCGCTCCGATTTCATAAGGCTTATTCTCGATATGTTCATTGAAATAGGCCAAAGAGAGCTTCCGAATGCTTCAAGATCGAATTCTCGGCGCATCACGACGCGCCTTCCCAAAGTTATATGCGGCTTAAAGCGGCGCTTATCAATATTGAACCCCGCCGACAAAAGCCCGCGTGAAAGCTTATTTGCAATATCCGAAAGCTCGCCGTTTTCTTTCACGCCGATCCAATATATTGCGCCTTCGCCCGATGAAAAGCGTCCCAGCCCGCAAAGCTTCAAAGAAAAGGCGTTAAAAGAAAGCTTGTCCATGATGCGTTTCACATCGGATACTCTGTCTGTTTCTCCTATGAAGCAAAGCGTTAAGTGGTAGTTTTCTCTTCTTGAAAAGCTGCCGCCTGCGCTTTGCTTTTTTAGCTGCTTCGCCGTTTCATAAAGCTTATCTTTGACCTCATCCGAAAAATTGACTGCTATAAAAAGCCGCATTTTCTCTCACCCAATATATTAAAAGCCCGCGGGGTCAAGATCCCGCAGGCTTTTTACTCTTTATTCCTCTATGTCCTCTTCGTCGTATTCAACGGCTATCATTACTTTACAGTTGGGACATTCGATGCGCTCGATCTCGGCGGACTCAAGCGGAATAAGAACGCCGCAGTTCGGACATGCGACCTCAAGCTCCTCCTCGCAGCCGCATTCGGCGCCGTGGTCGTGGTGATGATGGTGGTGGTCGTGATCATGGTCATGCTCGCCGAACACAGCCTCTTCTACCTGAGCCAGATCCTCGTCGAAAAGCTGGAACGCTTCGTCTATGGCGTCAAGGTCGTCGTTTATATCATCTATTTCATTGGTGACGTCTGCTAATATATCCAGAACTATTGCAAGCGCTTCTTTGGCTTTTTCATCCTTAACTTCGGATATGAGCTTCACAAGCTTATCTAATTTTTCTTCCATGTCAATATCCCTTTCAGTTACACGTATATATGTATGCAAAGACGCCTAAAATTATGCGCGGCCCATGTATTCGCCCGTTCTCGTATCTATCTGTATTCTGTCGCCTTCATTTATGAACAGAGGAACTCTAACCTCTGCTCCCGTCTCAACGGTAGCGGGCTTCAGTACATTCGTTGCCGTATCGCCCTTTACGCCGGGCTCGGTAAAGGTTATCTCAAGCTCAACGAAGTTGGGCGCTTCAAGAGCGAACACCTTGCCCTTGTAGCTTAAAAGCTTTACGACAACGTTCTCTTTTACGAATTTGAGGTTGTCGCCTACGGTGTCGGGGCCTAAAGGCACCTGCTCGTACGTCTCACAGTCCATGAAATGATAAAGCTCGCCGTCAGTATAAAGATATTCTACATCGCGTCTTTCAACGAACGCCTGTTCAAATTTTTCGGTGGGGCTGAAGCTCTTTTCAACAACGCCGCCGGTGATAACGTTCTTTATCTTCGTTCTTACGAAAGCCGCTCCCTTGCCCGGCTTAACGTGCTGGAACTCCACTACCTGATATACGTTCCCGTCCATTTCAAATGTCATGCCGTTTCTGAAATCGCCTGCTGATATCATATATTTTCTCTCCCATATCCGCCGCACTGCGGTGAATCAAATTTTTACACCTTCATGGTGCGGTAGATTTCATGAAGGCAATCATTCATACTTATACGATTATATTTTAAATTATTATTGCACTTATTTCAAGCCTTTTTTACCACATTTTTAGGGTTAAAGCTCTATAAGCTCGGTCGTCATCGAATTAAGGCTTACGGCGGCGTCCTCGTCAACGAAGACAAGATCCTCGATCCTCACGCCGAATCTGCCCTCAAGATATATGCCCGGCTCTACCGATACAACGGCGCCCCCGGGGATCTCGCGCTCGTACATGGGTGCAAAATTGGGCTGCTCATGTACGACCACGCCTACTCCGTGGCCGAGGCTGTGGCCGAAAGCGGCGCCGTATCCCGCTTCCTCTATGATCGCGCGCGCCGCGCGGTCTATCTCGCTTCCTTTAAGGCCTGCGCGTATTATGCGCTCTGCCGCATTTTTGGCTTCTCTTACCGTCTCGTATACGCTGCGCATCTCGTCGGATGGGCTGCCTATCGAAAAAGTGCGCGTCATATCGGCGCAGTAGCCTTTGTATTTTGCTCCGAAGTCTATCGTAAGGAAATCTCCGCGTTTAAGCCTTCTGTCGGTAGGTACCGCATGAGGCTTAGAGGAGTTTTGGCCGCTTGCCACGATAAAATCGAACGACGCGTCCATGCCGCGCGTCCTAATTTCCCATTCAAGCATAAGCGCGATCTCCCTCTCCGTCATGCCTTCGCCAATGCGCCCCATGACGCGCATGAGCGCATCCTCGCTTTCCTTTTGGGCTCGGCGTATGTTTTCAAGCTCGCGCACAGTCTTTATCATGCGAAGATCGGATATAAAAGCGCCCATCTGCTTAAGCTCTATCTTTTCAAGCGCCATATGAAGCGCTCGGAAATCGGCAAACGATATGAGGTCGTCCTCAAAATAGAGCACGGATATATTTTTGTCCTTCATCAGCGCCGTTATGTACGACGTGATTTTTCCGCGAAACAGTCTTACCTCATAGGAAAGAGACGCGGCGCAAAGCTTCGCCGCCTCATAATAGCGCGAATCCACGAAAAGATACGCGTCGTTTTGGAAAACGAGCATAAATCCCGCGCTGCTTTTAAAGCCCGAAAGATAAAAGCGCTGCTCATCCGAAAGTATGAGCGCCGCAGGCATGCCGAAGCGTCTCATTTTCTCCTGAAGCCTTTTAAGCGTATCCATATCTTATACTCCTTTCAGAAGATGCGCCATGCCGTCTATCGCCATAAGGTACACCGCCTGCCCAAAGCCCGTGATCTCTCCTACGCATACGTCGGAAAGCACCGAGCGGCCCCTGAATTCCTCGCGCGCGTATATATTGGTCTGGTTTGTCTCAATGCAAGGCACCATAGACGCATACAGCGCGTCGCGTATCGCATATGAATAAACGGAATACGAGCCTGCGTTTATTATTATCCCTTCGCAGCAGCCTCTTGCTGCGTGTATCTTATCGACAAGCTCGCCCTCTATATTCGAATGAAACGCAGTGATCTCAAATCCGCGCTCCTGTGCGTACTCCTCCATTTTCTTTATAAGCTCTTCAAGAGACGCGTCGCCGTATATATTTGTCTGAGACTTTCCCATAAGGTCCATGTTCGCGCCAAATAAAACGAGTAATTTTTTCTTCATGCTCCCACCGCCATAAATATACTTTTGTTTTTTTAGACCGCAAAAAGACCGCGCGTGTTTTAAACGCCGGTCTTTGGCTTCATTCTTTTCATTTTATTTCTTTTTCTTTCGTACTGCTTGATGAAGGGCATTTCAAGCATCCTTCTCATTGCAAGCAGCTTGTTCCACGTCCTGCTTTTCGAGGTTATCATTATAGTGTACATGCCCACGTTATTGCCGCCCAAAACGTCGGTGAATATCTGGTCTCCCACTACGGCTATGCGGTTATGATTGAGGCCCATCTTCCGCGCGACCTCAATGTAACCGCGCTTGAAAGGCTTATTTGCGCGCGCAGCATTAAACTGGAGACCGAGCTTCGCGTTGAACTGCTCTACCCGCTCCTGTTTGTTGTTAGATATTATTCCCAATTTTATGCCGCTGTCGCATATGCTTTTTACCCACTCTATCGTATCGTCGCCGGGTTCGCGCTCGTCATAGCAGGCCAAAGTATTGTCAAGGTCCACCATAACTCCTCTTATGTTATTGTCAATAAGCAGCGAAGGCGTGATATCATGGATATCTGCAACTATGAGATCGGGCACCAGCTTTATCGCCATAAAATAACCCCAAATACTAAAACTTTAAAAAAACTGTTTTTTTATTGTATCACTGTTTCGTTTTCATTTCAACCACAAAAATCTGCGCGCACGCGCCGGCTCTCGGGCTTTTTAAGAATTACAGCAAAAATATCCCGTTCTTCTTTGCCTCGTTTCTAAGCTCGCTCGGCCATTCGCTCGTCTGCACTTCGCCTATATGCGCCTTTTTAAGGAGCATCATGCACATTCTCGACTGTCCGATGCCTCCGCCTATCGTAAGAGGCAGCTCGCCGCTTAAAAGCGCTCTGTGGAACGGCAGCTTTTCTCTTTCGGGGCAGCCCGCCTTATTAAGCTGCACGCGCAGGCTTTCCTCGTCCACACGGATACCCATACTTGATATCTCAAGCGCTGCCGAAAGAGGCTCATAATAAAATATCAGATCGCCGTTTAGGCGCCAATCGTCGTAATCGGGCGCGCGTCCGTCGTGCGGTAATCCGTTGGAAAGCTTATCCCCGATCTCCATAATAAAAACGCATTTCTTTTCACGCGCGATCTCTGTCTCGCGCTCTTTCGGAGAAAGAGACGGAAAACGTTTTAAAAGCTCCTCAGATGTGATAAAGAAAACATCGTCGGGAAGCGTGGGCTTAAGCACGGGGAACGCCTCATACACCGTCTTTTCAGTGTTCTTAATAGCCGAGAACAGCTTTAATACTACCTGCTTTAAAAAATCCTCCGTTCTGTCGGCTCTGCTTATGCACAGCTCCCAGTCCCACTGGTCAACATATATCGAATGGAGATTATCAAAATCTTCATCGCGCCTTATAGCGTTCATATCTGTATAAAGTCCCTCTCCGACATTAAAGCCGTAAGTCTTCAGCGCGTTTCTTTTCCATTTTGCAAGCGAATGCACTATCTCCAGGTCGACGTCCAAATGCTTCACATCAAATTTTATCGGGCGTTCCACGCCGTTTAGGTCGTCGTTCAATCCCGAATTGGACCGCACGAACAAGGGCGCCGATATGCGCTCCAGATTGAGCGCGGAAGAAATTTCGTCTTCAAATGTGTCTCTTATTATCTTTATGGCTCTTTGCGTATCTCTTACCGAAAGCAAAGATCTGTACTCTTTCGGTATCGTAAGCTTATGGCTCATAACATATCTCCGTTTCATAAAAATAGCATCAATCTATATAATATGTCAAAAGCCCGTGCTTTTCAAGTATTTATTATCCTTTTTGCCTATGTTTTTTCTCTCTTTTGATCATTCGATTCAATATCTTTATCCCTTGTTCGTCGATATCGTTTGACTTAGGTTCATAAAACACTCCCAGCTCATCTGAAAGCTCTTGACGGTATCTGTAAAACGCTTCCCTTAATTCCTGCGCGTTTCTTCTGTTGCTTTTCATAAATGATCACCTCCGTGAGTATTATCTCTCACGGAGGCTTAATTTATCGTCAGTTAAAAGTATTTTTCTTTTCGTCGTCAAAAAACATGCTTTCTATTTTTTTGAATATCAAGAAGTTTTCCTCTTTTGAGAGGGCAGGGTCCTCTCTTAAAAGCGCGTAAGCCCTTTTCTTTGAAAGCTCTATCATATCCATATCCGTAAGCTCTGCAAGTCTTAAATACGGCAGGCCGTGCTGGCGATTGCCCAAAAAGTCGCCCGGACCGCGCAGCTTTAGGTCAGCTTCCGCTATTCTAAAACCGTCGTTTGTTTCGGTAAGCGTTTTTAACCGTTTGAGCGTCTGCTCGTTTTTCGAGTCGCTTATAAGTATGCAGTAGGATTTTATATTTGAGCGTCCCACCCTGCCTCTTAACTGATGAAGCTGTGAAAGGCCGAAACGGTCGGCGTCCTCTATAACCATAAGCGAAGCGTTTTTTACGTCTACGCCCACCTCTACCACGGTCGTAGCTATTAAAGCCTGCACATCTCCCCTTGAAAAGCGTTCCATTATCTCCCGCTTCTCATCAGGCCTCATTCTGCCGTAAAGCACGCCCAACCTAAGCTCGGAAAGCGCTCCGTCTTTAAGTTCTTCATAAAGCCGCATTACCGACGTCATCGTGCTTTCTTCATCATATTCTACGGCAGGGCATATTATGTATACCAAATGCCCCATAGCCGCTTGCTTTTTTATAAAATTATATATGCGCTCCTTAAAGCTGTAGTCCACAAGAAACGTATCGATCTTGATACGTCCCTTCGGCAGCTCGTCTATCACGGAAATATCAAGATCGCCGTACATAATAAGGCCCAGTGTGCGCGGTATCGGAGTTGCCGACATTACAAGCGTATGCACTCCGTCGCCCTTTCCGATAAGGCTTGCGCGCTGTCTTACTCCAAATCGGTGCTGTTCATCCGTTATAGTCAGTCCCAACCGGCAAAACCTTACGCCCTGTGTAATTAGCGCATGCGTTCCCACAACAAGGTCTGCATAGCCGCTCTCTATCTTTTCATACGCCTCGCGCCGTTCTTTCGCCGTAAGCGAACCGGTCAGAAGCACGGTATTTATTGAAAGCTTTTCAAAGAGCCTGCTCATATTCTCATAGTGCTGGCGAGCGAGCACCTCCGTCGGCGCCATGAACGCCGACTGCGCGCCCGAACGCGCGCATCTGTATATAAGAGCCTCCGCCACGGTAGTTTTGCCGCATCCTACGTCTCCCTGCACGAGGCGGTTCATCGGCACACCGCGCGCCATGTCGTGCTCGCACTCCGCTATCGCCCGCTTTTGGGCGTTCGTCGGCTCGAATGCGAGCACGTCGTAAAATGGTTTCATATCTATATCGGGCATCATCTTTATTGCATTATGCTCGCGCCGGCGGTTCTTTAAAAGCGCCATACCAACCATAAGATAAAACAGCTCGTCAAAAATAAGCCTTTTTCGCGCCGCGCTTTGAAGGTCGGCGTTTTTTGGGAAATGTATTGAATTGATCGCGTCATAAAGCGGGATAAGGCCTTCTTTTTCGGCAATATAAAAAAGGGGGTCCTCTATCGTATCCGAAAACAATTCAAGCGCTTCGCGTATAAGCTTTCGCATATAATTCTCTGTAAGGCCCTCGCAAAGCGGATAAAGCGGCAGTATCCGCGTTTCGGGATCGTATGACGTCATAGGCTCCGCCGTCGGATTTATAAGTTCCTTTTTATACTCCGTGCCTGTGACTTTGCCGTAAAAGATATACTGTTCTCCCTGTTTTAATTTATCTGCCGCATATTTTTGATTGAAATAAACAATGGTTATGCGCCCCGTATCGTCAAACGCCTCTGAGCGAGACATTATACGCCGCCCCGGCAGGCGCGCATGAGTAAAGTCGCGCGCAAGCGTCGCGCTTATAGATACGCTTTGACCGGTTTCGGCGTCGCGCACCCGCGCAAACACGCTTCTGTCCTCATATGCCCGCGGATAGTAATATATAAGGTCCTTTGGAGTAAAAATACCCAGCTTATTCAAAAGCTTTTCTCTTTTCGGGCCCACGCCCGACATATCGCGAAGCGTATACAAGCGCTTTTCACCTCTTCTTCTTTTGCATATAGAAAATGCGGCGCGGGTATTGCCCGCGCCGCATGGACAAGCTCTATCCTATTCGGCAGAAATTATGTAGTAATAAACGGGCTGTCCGCCGTATACCAAATTGACCTCGATATCGTCTCCCAACCGTTCACGGCAAATTGCAAGCAGGGCCTCCGACTCATCTTTAGGAGCGTCCTTGCCGTAATAAATCGTAACGAGGCCCGCGCCGCTTTGGCACATGTCCGTTATGAGCTTTACCGTAGTTTCCACTCTGTCGGCGCTCACATCTACAAGCTCGCCTTCCGAAAGGGCAAGAAACTCGCCCTTCTTTATCTCTTTTTCAAAGTAAACGCTGTCTCTGTCGGCATAAGTGACGGATCCGCTTGATACCATGGATACCGACTCGTTCATGGCGGCGACGTTGTTCTCCACGCTTTGATCCGCATCGAAGCCGAGCATTGCGCCTATGCCCTGCGGCACGGTCTTCGTCTCTATGACTTCTATCCTTTTATCCTTTGTAAACTCCGCCGTCTGCTTGGCCGACATGATTATATTCTTGTTGTTCGGCAATATGAACACAACTTCACTGTTCGTATCGTTCACGGCTTTTAAAATGTCGTCTGTCGAGGGGTTCATCGTCTGTCCGCCGTCTACGACTATATCTGCGCCCATATCCTCGAATATACCCTTTAAGCCCTCGCCCGCGCATATCGCCACGATGCCGTAAGGCTTTCTTGGGGTGGGCAGCTTGTTCTCCGACGCGCTTATCTCAAGCTGCTGCGTATGCTGCTCGCGCATATTCTCTATCTTGATTTTTGAGAGCGTACCGCGGGTGAGCGCCTCCTCGATAACGCGGCCGGGATTGTTCGTATGTACATGAACTTTTATTATGTCGTCGTCGGCTACTACAACTATGCTGTCGCCTATATCGTTTAAAAACGTCTTGAATTCCGGCAGGCGTTCCTCTTTGTCTGCGTCTTTATTGATAAAGAACTCGGTGCAGTATCCGAATTTTATATCCTCGGTATCGACGAATGAAAAATCGGCCTCGTTCATCTCCTCGTATGAATCCGAGATCTCGGCAGGCTCTATCATCGTACCGTTCATAAGATAATGAAGCATTCCTCGGTATATTACCAAAAGTCCCATACCGCCCGCATCGACCACGTTGGCCTGCTTCAATACCGGCAGCATATCGGGCGTAGCCTTTAACGCCTCATCGGCCTTTGCGGCAAGTTGCTCGAAAAACGTCTCCATGCCGTCGCATTCCGGCGCTATTTTCTTCATATGCTCCGCCGAAAGCCTTGCCACAGTGAGCATAGTGCCCTCCGTCGGCTTCATAACGGCCTTGTACGCCATCTCTACTCCGAGCCCAAGCGCTGACGCCATCATTGCCGTGTCGGCATTCTTCGCGCCTTTAAGCCCCTGCGCTATACCTCTGAACATAAGCGAAAGTATAACGCCGGAATTGCCTCTCGCACCGCGAAGAAGCGCCGCCGCTATCTTTTCGGAAACCGACGATATATTGTCTTCCTCGCTGTTTTTTACGGCGTTTACGGCAACAGACATGGTGAGCCACATATTTGAGCCGGTATCGCCGTCGGGCACCGGAAAAACGTTCAAGCGGTTTATCATCGTCTTGTTGATGTTGAGATTGTTTGCGCCGCACACAAACATGTTTTTAAAATAATTACCGTCTAATGAAAGCAACAATAACTCCCCCTACACACTGCAAAAGTATTGCGTAATAAAAGCTTGGGGCGAATACGCCCCGAAACCTTAATTTGTACGCACGGAATCGACTACCACCAGTATATTCTCAACCTTAAAGCCGGTAGTCGTTTCAATAAAATATCTTACTCTGTTTATTATACTCTTAGTTATCGCCGGTATATTTACACCATATTCCACTATTATGTGAAGCTCTATCTCCAGTTTGTTCTCAGGGTTCAATCTTACTAAAACGCCCTTGTCAACGGAATCCTTCACAATAAGCTTAACTATATCTCCGGCCTTGTTGCGAAAGGCCATACCTACGACGCCGAAGCAGTTCGTCGTTTCGATTCCCACGAGATACTGAAAAACTCTGTCCGAAATGGTGATCTCGCCGAGGTTGTTTTTTATCTGCGCCTGCATATAATTCACCTCCAAAACTCAATCGCATATGCTGCGTTAATATACTTCTTGATTTAATTATAACCGCTGATTTGAAATTTTTCAATAAGGAATATATACGGTTGTCAAATAAGCTCGATCATTGCCGCAAGCGAGCCGCGCGCGTCGCCGTCGCGCCTGTGAGAAAAGTATTTTTCCGTGCCGCAGACGGTGCATTCCCCAAAAAGGCTTATGTTTTCTTCGGGTATGCCCGTGTGCCTTAAAAGCTCGAAGTTTGCGCGCCATAAGTCTATATGATACTTTCCGCCGCCCGTCTCCTTTATATACTCTGACGAGGGCAAAAAATCAAAGGCAGCTTTAAATTCCCGTACTACGGGCGCGTCAACTTCAAAGCAGCACGGACCTATCGAGGGACCTATCGCGCATAGTATATCCTTTTCTATGCATCCGAAGCGTTCGCGCATTTTTTCGAGCGTCTTTTTTGCGATATGCTGCACCGTACCTCTCCATCCGGAGTGACAGGCTGCGATCGCTCTTTTTTGGGGATCCAAAAAGAGAATAGGCACGCAGTCGGCCATGAATATCGTAAGCGTCGCGCCGCGCTCGTTTGTCACGAAGGCGTCGGCGTTCTCAAATCTGTTTTCGCGAAGAAGGCCGTTTCCGCAGTCGGACCTGCCCACTTCCCGGACCGTGTCGGAATGAGTCTGCCTGCTCAATATGATATCTTCTTTAGATATGCCCAGTTCTTCGCATATTATATCGTAATTTTTTAACACCTTTTCCCTGTCGTCGCCTCGGTTCACGCCAAGATTGAGCGACGAATAACAGCCTTCGGACACGCCGCCTAGCCTTGTCGTAAAACAGTGGCGCACGAGGCCCGTTTCGTCAAAGCTTTCGGCCGTTATATATTCAAGCGCGCCGTGTTTTTTTAGTATCATGCCGTTTTTCTTCATACAATGCCTCCCGTCTGCGCAAAGCGTATTATCTACCTGAATACGAACGTAATACGCCCCGCCTGCTGCCACGTCTGTATCGCCCGGAGTACCTGTATATTCATATCTCACCTTCCTCATATCATCCTTATACTATCCGTTAAAATGCTCCGGCTGCCATACGTAAAGGCCCTCTCCCAGGGATATTACGCCGATAAGCCAAAGCAGCTCTTCGTCGGGATTATAAAGAGTCATATACGTTTCGTCGGGCTCTGATACAAGCATTGAGCCGCCCAGCATAATATTCACATGTCGCCCTGTCACGGCTTCGTCAATGCGCTGCGGCGGCGGATTTAAGTCCGATTCCTCATCCAAAGAAAGACTGACGAAACAATTCAGCTTCAGCACTGTATTTACGTGCTTTTTCTTTATTTCGGAAAGCCGCGGCCGGCTCAGATAATACTTTTCCACGGCGAAGTACTGACCAGGGCTGTCCTTCGGTACCTGCATGGGCAGTATATCTATTATCCAATAAGGCGCCCGCAGCAATTCATCAATGCTCTTATTCAATCCGTCCACCTCCAAAGCGACATGACAGCTACAAAAGCCTGTTTCAGCCCTCCAATATCACCTTATGTCCATCCACGTATCTGCCTCTGAATACCTCCGCCGTTTCCCTGTCGGCTGAAATCTCCTTCGGGTATTTTGCGGCTATTTCGTCAAACTCGCTTTCGCTTATCTCGCTTGTGGTGAAAAAGTCGTCGTTACGGTTGGGGTATCCGTGCCACGCAAAATACTGCCGCTTCCCTTCGACCGTTCTGTATCCGTATCCGAACCTCACCTGATTTGAGATGACGCGAAAGACGTATTCCTTACTTTTATCGGGTTTCATTTTTTCGTTCCTCCGGCAAGCGTTGTTTCGGCTTTCAGTCTTTTACAACAAGGTCGCCGGGCTTTAAGGAGATCCCTTTTCCCAAAACGACCAGTTTGCAGGGATAACCGTTCTCTGCGACCGCTCTGCCCGGGTCCCACGTCCTGCGTATCCACTCCTTCAGCGATGCGGCGTCCATCGGTACCCTGTGTTCGTAGGCGTCTATCGCCTCCAGTGTTGCTTTTATCTCATTTCCGACGCTTAGTATCGTCACCTCGTCCCGCATATAAAACGACCCGTAAAGGACCTGTCCGAAAATGGTGACGATGGGGGGCTGAAGAAAACCTCCCTTTGATTCCGCCATCGCGTCCACCAAAAATACCGCGTTATGAAATCCGTAATGTTCCCTCATGTCTTCGCGAAACGAGACCGCTTCCGAATTGGCCCGAACGGCCTCTTCTGTGCTAAGCTCCGGAAGCGGGTCTTTTTTCACGACAAGCCGTTTCGTTTCGTCGAATTTAAACTGCACGGGGTACATGACTCTAAGCCTGCGCACACAAAGACCGCACAGGCTGCCGCCGTCCTTTAAACGAAGCGCGTTCGGTCCTTCTATCATGGTAAGCTCGCCTTCTTCCCGCGCTCTCAAGGCTGCGCGTCCGCATATCACACAGCTGCCCAGGCCTACTTCTTTTTCCCTGACTGCCATTTTAAGACCTCCCGTTCTTTTCTCAGCGCACAATCATCTTATCGCCGGGATATACAAAATCCATCCCCTGGCCAAACATCATGATAACAGGCTTTCCCGCGCTTGCCTTTCCGACAGGCGCTCCCGCGGCGTACGTGCCGACCCAGTCCTGCAGCTCTTCAATTTTCGCAAAATACTCTTTGTCCTTATGGGAAACGACGACCTCCGCACCGGTGATAAGTTCTCCGTGCACCACCTTGCCGAAAACGCCGAAGCGCTTGCGTTTGGAATACTTTGGCTTTTCCCGGGTTCCGATATTCGCGAAGTATCTCCGTACATAGTCCACCTCGATCACCGCTTTCGCGTCGGCATACCGGGCCGCCTGCGCCTCGGCCGCTTTCAGGGATTCTTCCATAGCTGTGCGGAATTCCTCCAGCGTCATCTCCCTTAACGGGTCGATACGCTGTCCCTGTATGGTGTTATCGTAGATCGCCTCGTTCTTTCGGGTCCATCCCGACGCGATCTCACCTTTTTTCAGCACATATGTATACCTGAAAGGATACAAAATGCGCGTCTTGTCCGCGCAGTCCCTGCAGACAATCTGACCGTCTTTCAGGCGGACGGCGCCGTACTCATTATCCGGGATGGGTCTGCCGCAGTAACAACAGTTTTGTTCCATATGCTTTTTCCTTTCCTGCACTTATATACTAAAGTTTAAAATAACGCTCCTATTTTCTTTTACGAATCCTTAGACACACCGCGCCGATGACCGCCAAAGCTATGCCGATGACCGCAAAAATGATCGACCGCTGATGAAGGCGGGCGTAAAGCTCCGACGAGCCGTCAAGCACGCTGTAATATCCGAATAAATTCAGTCCTGCAAAAAGCAGGGATAAAACGCCTGCAATAATAATTATGATACCGACGATAAGCAGCGCTTTTTTCATACTTTTCTCCTCACGATCATAGCCGGCGCCTATTATATATCGGCTTAGAGATCCTTTTTCTCATAAGGTTTATTCCACGAGCCTATCTCTATCAGGTTGCCTTCCGGGTCTGCGATATAGCAAGTTCTCTGTCCCCACGGTTCAAGAACAGGCTCAAGAACGGGCGAAGCTCCGCTTTCCACTGCCTTTTTGAACGCAGCGTCCACCTCGTCAAACGTATCGACGTAAAGTGCGATCTCAAAATGCCCGTTTAATCCTTTTACGTATTCGTACCTTTTATTCGTCATCTTTTCAAAATCTTTTCTGCCGAATAAAAGAAACAATGTCCCGTCTTTTACGAGATATACGTTCGACGCGTCCTCGCTTTCCTTTATCTCAAAGCCGAGAACGTCTCTGTAAAAGCGTATCATCTTCGCCATATCGTTGACCAACAATCCAAATCCGTCCAATCTCATTTTGACCTCCGAGATCCCGCGTCACCTTATGCGCTCCTTTAGCACCTCAACCGTCTTTCCCGTCGCCTCGTCAACGCCGAATACGGCGATATCCATTACTATCGGATTCTCCGACGTCACGAATTTGCGCGGCATCTTATATATGAATTTATCCACGACAGGAGCGGGATCCACGCCAAGCGCGGAAAACTGCGCGCCCGTCATGCCCACATCGGTTATATATCCCAGTCCGCCGGGGTATATGCATTCGTCGTTCGTCTGTACGTGCGTATGCGTGCCGAAAAGCACGCTTGCCCTGCCGTCGAGATAATACGCCATAGCGCATTTTTCGCTCGTCGTCTCCGCATGGAAGTCTATGACCTTTATGCGGCAGTCGGTGTATTCCTTTAAAAGTCTGTCCGCCGTAAGGAACGGATTGTCGAGGCTTTCCATAAATACAGTGCCTGCAAGATTTGCAACCATTACCGTAAATCTGCCCGCGTCCCATACTGCCGCTCCCTTTCCGGGGCAGTCCTTATGATAATTGGCGGGGCGCACCACGTACGGCGCCTCGTCAAGATAATCGTAGCTTTCCTGACGCGCGAAAACGTGATTGCCCGTAGTTATTATATCCGCACCCGCCAAAAACAGGCTTTCGGCCGACTTTTTCGTAATGCCGTTTCCCGGCGCGGAGTTCTCGCCGTTCACTATCGTAAGGTCGGCTTTGTAAAAACGCTTAACGGCGCGAAGATGCGCGTCCAGAAACTCGCACCCCCTGCTTCCTACAACATCGCCTACCGCAAGTATATTAAACATATCATCACCTTGATATTATTATATATTAAAACTGCAATTAAAAAAACAAAAAAATCAAAAGAGCATGAAGTTTTGTTTTACCTTCATGCTCTTTCTTCACTTATTTTGCATAATCAACGACGCGAGTTTCACGTATTATGTTTATCTTTATCTGTCCGAGATACTCAAGCTCGCTTTCGATCTTCTTTGCGATGTCTCGCGCTAAGATTATCATATCGTCGTCGTTTATCGATTCAGGCTTTACAACTACGCGCACCTCGCGTCCGGCCTGTATCGCAAATGATTTTTCAACTCCGTCAAAGCTGTTTGTAAGCTCCTCGAGACGTTCAAGACGCTTTATGTAATTTTCAAGATTTTCACGTCTTGCTCCCGGTCTTGCAGCCGATATGGCGTCTGCCGCCTGTACTATGCAGGCAACGACCGTCTGCGGCTCTATATCGCCGTGATGCGAATGTATCGCATGGACGATATCTGCGTGCTCCTTATACTTTTTGGCAAGATCTACGCCAAGCGTTACGTGAGAACCCTCCATCTCATGATCGACTGCCTTGCCTATATCATGAAGAAGTCCCGCTCTTTTTGCTACGGTAACGTCGGCTCCGATCTCTGCGGCGATAAGGCCTGCAAGATGCGAAACCTCTATGGAGTGGTTGAGCACGTTCTGTCCGTAACTTGTGCGGTATCTGAGTCGTCCCAGTATCTTTATAAGCGCCGGATGTATGCCGTGTATGCCTGTCTCAAAGATCGCGCGCTCGCCTTCCTGCTTTATAACGGTGTCAACTTCTCTGCGCGCCTTTTCCACCATTTCCTCGATGCGCGCGGGATGTATCCTGCCGTCGAATATTAGCTTTTCAAGCGACAGTCTTGCGATCTCCCTGCGTATCGGGTCAAAGCTTGAAACTGTTATCGTCTCCGGCGTGTCGTCTATTATAAGGTCTACTCCGGTCAGCGTTTCAAGCGCTCTTATGTTTCTGCCTTCTCTGCCTATAATTCTGCCCTTCATTTCATCGTTGGGCAAGGGTACTACCGATACAGTAACCTCAGAAGCATGATCAGCCGCGCATCTTTGGATCGCCGTAGATAAAATATCGCGGGCGCGGCTGTCGGCCTCTTCCTTGAGTCTCGTCTCAATGTCCTTTATCTTCATGGCCGCCTCATGGCGCACCTCAGATTCGATATTATGAAGAAGATATTCCTTTGCCTCTTCGGCAGTTATGCCGGAAATCCTTTCAAGCTCCGACATCTGCTGTTTTTTTATGTTGTCGATTTCTTCTTTTTCTGTCTCTGCTTCGTGGATCTTTTTTGAAAGAACTTCGTTCTTTCTGTCGAGGCTGTCCATCTTTTTGTCGAGGGACTCCTCTTTTTGCATGATCCTTCTTTCCTGTTTTTGCAGTTCGCTTCTGCGTTCCTTCAATTCTTTTTCAAGCTCGAGCTTTATCTGATGAGTTTCTTCCTTGGCTTCCACCAGCATCTCGCGTTTTTTATTTTCCGACGATTTTATTGCGTCGTTGATAAGCCTTTTCGCCTCTGCCTCGGCGCTTCCAATCTCAGCCTCCGCCGTCTTTTTCCTGTACGAAGAACCGACGTGAAAAAACACCAGCGCGAAAACTGCCGCCGTGACAACAATGGCTATTACCAAATGCAGTGTTGTAATTGCAAAACACCTTCCTTTCTGTTAAAAATATTTTCAAAACAGTAAAAATGACAAAATCGGCATGATTTATAATATCTATAGAGTATATCGGTACATCAATAGCATTATACTTTTTAATTTTATACATTTTTTTAGTCTATGTCAAGATTATTGCCCGTATTTTGGCGTGCGGCGAAATTAAAAAAGCCGTCTCCCCGCCTCTTTAAAGCAGGAAAACGGCTGATCATTCGTTTTGTTGCTTTAGCTTATATCGTAAGGACGCCGTTCGGAGATTCAATTAGCATGAATATTTTTTGCTGCTCTCCCGTTTCGTCGTTAATATACACAAGATATCTTCGGCCGTCGGAGTTCGCGCATAAAAATTCATGGCAGAACACTTCTGTGCCGTAATCAGTCGGGATCACAGAAAGCCCATGCGACTGCGGCGTAAGCCTTTCGCTCAGCCTCGCGCGCGCCTCGGCCTCCGAAAGAGACGGCGAAAGAGTCTCCCTGCTTTCATCGTGATTTTTTATATAGCCCGTAAAGTCCGCCCCCATTATCTCGCCCGTGTCAAGCGCGACGCTCACCTTTATAAGGTCGCGGTAATATACTATATCTCCGCGCTCCCATGCAAAGTTTGCGGTAAACACGCCCGCATCGCTCATATAGTAGCTTGGTTTCATATCGGTAAATCCCAGATCCGCAAGATACGCCTTTGCGTATTCAAGCGCCTCATCGGGCGATAAAACAGCCTCGCCCGGCGTGCGGCTGTTTAATACATACAGTACATATCCGCCGCTTTTCGTTATATCGGCGCTTACTGCCGCGCCGTCCTTAGAGACCTTAAAGCAATATGCGGGTATATTCCCCTCGCTTGTGCCGCAGTATTCCGTCTCTGATACATCTGCGCCCATTGCCCGCGCGGCTGCCGCCCTTGCGTCGTCCTCGGATACCTCCGGCGCAGACTCCAGCATAACGGAAACGCTGTCCATAAGATGATCCGAAAACGGCCCGTCATATATAAGCGTCGGATAGTCCGCGAACTGCTCCACGACAGGCTCGCACGCCTCGCTGAGCTCGATATCGCCGCTCTCAAATCCGCCGAGAAGCTTTGTCTTCATAAGTGAAAGCTCCCCGTGACTTACCCTGTTCTCCATATCCGACAGCGAAGCGAACAGCGCTTTGCTGTATGAGGAAAGGCGTTCAAGCGTTTCCTGTTCCTCCTTTGTTATCTCTTCATGGGCTGCCGCTTTTTTTGAAAGCATATAGGCGTAATCGCCTGTCTGCGACAGGAATTTTGAGACCTTTTGTGTCTGTTCGCCCGAAAGCGGCAAGGATGACAGATTTGCCTGCGCCCCGCCCGACTCTCGCCATATCTCCGACGAATACGCGATAAGCTCGGCGTCGGACGAGCTGTGTATGCCCTTTTCGAGACTTGAATCTATCGTTCTCACCGAATCCATAAGATCGTAAAACGAACGCGCGTTCTGATTTACTATATAATTTCTGTACGTCTGCGCAAGCGCCAACTGGTATATAAAAGCTCCCAGCAAAACGGCAAACGCCGCCGCGACGATAGATATCGTCCTTATCCTTTTTCGTTCCATATATTTACCTCCGACATGTTTTATACGCGCTTATTTTTCCCGCCGGAGGCGATTTGATACTTAAAAGCTTTGCTTTTATAAATTCTCGCGTGTTTTTTAATATTAAAGCGCAGCACAGGCAAAAACGCTTATACATAGTAAAAAAGCCCGTGCATAAGGCACGGGCTTTTTTTGTCGTAAGTAAAAGGTTTACTTATACTTTCTCTTTCTTGCCGCTTCGGACTTCTTCTTGCGTTTTACGCTGGGCTTTTCATAATGTTCTCTTTTACGAAGCTCGGAAAGAACTCCCGATTTCGCACACTGGCGTTTGAATCTGCGAAGCGCACTGTCCAGAGACTCATTCTCTTTTACTCTTATTTCCGACATGTTATTACACCCCCTCCGCATTCACGCCTGTAATGTATTGCTAAAGCGGTACATTACATTATACATTGTATTATACCGAAACTGCATCTCTATGTCAAGACAAATTCTCAAAACATCATATGCTATTTTGCAACGATGTTTACGATCTTATTCTTTACATATATTTCCTTTACGATCTTCTTGCCCTCAACGGCGGTCTTCACCGCCTCGTTCTGATACGCAAGGGCAAGCGCGTTCTCCTGCGTCGAATCTATCGGCAGTTTTATCGTGCCGCGAAGCTTTCCGTTTACCTGAACGGCTATCTCTATGCTCTCGTCTACGGTCTTCTGCTCGTCGAACTCGGGCCACGACTGCTCGGCTATCATGCCCTCGAAGCCCGCCATGCTCCAAAGCTCCTCCGTTATGTGAGGCGCAAAAGGATTCAAAAGCGTAAGGAACGTCCGCATCTCGCCGCGGGTTATCTTCTTTTTCGCATAAATATCGTTTAAAAGCGACATGAGCGCTGCGATAGCCGTGTTGAACTTCAGTATCTCTATATCGTTAGATACCTTCTTTATCGCCTTGTGCATCACTGATTCAAGCTCGGCCGAATAACCTTCTTCGTTCGAAAGCATCTCGTAAAGGCCGAATACACGGTCCAAAAATCTCTTGCATCCGCGTATGGACTGGCTCGACCACGGAGCAGCCTTTTCAAAATCTCCCATGAACATCTCGTAAAGACGCATGGTGTCTGCGCCGTATTCGTTTATTATATCGTCGGGATTTACCACGTTGCCGCGCGACTTTGACATCTTTTCGCCGTCCTCGCCCAAGATCATACCGTGCGAGGTGCGCTTCTTATACGGCTCCTTCGTAGGAACTACGCCGATATCATAAAGGAACTTGTGCCAGAAACGCGAATAGAGCAGGTGAAGCGTAGTATGCTCCATGCCGCCGTTGTACCAGTCTACGCTGTTCCAGTAAGTAAGCGCGTCTTTTCCGGCAAGAGCCTCGTGATTGTGCGGATCCATATAGCGCAGGAAGTACCACGACGAACCAGCCCACTGGGGCATGGTGTCGGTCTCGCGCTTTGCAGGGCCGCCGCAGTGCGGACAAGTCGTATTTACCCAATCGGTCATAAGCGAAAGCGGCGACTCGCCCGTATCTGTCTGTTCGTAGGACTCCACTTCGGGCAGTCTGAGCGGGAGCTCGCTTTCGGGAATTGCCACATATCCGCATTTTTCACACTTTACTATCGGTATCGGCTCTCCCCAGTAGCGCTGGCGCGAGAATACCCAGTCTCTTAATTTGAAGTTTACCTTTGGCTCGCCCAGGTTTTTCTCGTGGAGCCAGTCAATTATCGTCTTTATCGCGTCCTGTACCTTAAGTCCGTCAAGGAAGCCCGAGTTTATCATCACGCCGTTTGCGATATCGACATACGCTTCCTTTGTAACGTCGCCGCCTGCCACGACTTCGATTATCGGAAGGTCGAACGCCTTTGCGAAATCGTAGTCGCGCTCGTCGTGCGCGGGAACAGCCATTATAGCGCCCGTACCGTAGGACATGAGCACGTAGTCGGATACGAATATCGGTATCTCTTTGCCGTTCACGGGATTTACAGCCGTAACGCCTTCAAGCTTTACGCCCGTCTTTTCCTTTGCCACTTCGCTTCTCTCAAAGTCGGATTTTTTCGAGGCTTCTCTCTGATATGCGTGTATCTCTTCTATATTCGTAAGCTTATCGCTCCATTTTTCGATATACGGATGCTCGGGCGAGATTACCATATACGTAGCTCCGAAAAGCGTATCGGGGCGCGTTGTATATATAAGCAGCGTGTCGCCGGCGGATGTTGCGAATTTTACTTCCGCGCCGGTCGAACGGCCTATCCAGTTGCGCTGCTGCGTTTTTACTCGCTCTATATAATCCACCTCGTCGAGATCGTCCAAAAGGCGCTGTGCATACTCAGTTATTTTAAGCATCCACTGGCTCTTCTGAGCGCGTATTACCTCGCTGTGGCAGCGTTCGCACGTACCGTTTATAACTTCCTCATTGGCAAGCACGACTTTGCAGGAAGTGCAGAAGTTCACGCTCATCTCTTTTTTATAGGCAAGTCCGCGCTCGAACATCTTTAAGAATATCCACTGCGTCCACTTATAATATTCGGGATCGGTAGTGTCCACTTCTCTCGACCAGTCGAACGAAAGGCCGAGCGACTGAAGCTGATTTCTGAAGCGCGCGATATTGTCGTGCGTTACCTTTTTCGGATGTATCTTATTCTTTATTGCAAAATTTTCGGTAGGCAAGCCGAAAGCGTCCCATCCTATGGGATAGAGCACATTGTAGCCCTCAAGCCTGCGCTTTCTTGCCACGATGTCGAGCGCAGTGTAGGAACGCGGATGGCCTACGTGAAGTCCCATTCCCGACGGATATGGGAACTCTATCAATACATAGTATTTCGGCTTTTTTGAATTTGTCTCAGCGAAAAAAGTGCCTTCGCTGAGCCATTTTTTTTGCCACTTTTTTTCAATGGTTTTAAAATCATAATTCATAAGTTTTTTCGCACCTTCCGTCATATGTTTCCCGAATGAACCGTTTCCTTCGGGTTTATCCCGAGGTTCAAGCGTCCTTTTTTTCTATAAGACCCGATATGTCCATCTTTTCGCCGTCGGCCCACAGGCGCTCCAGATCGTAAAAATCACGCTGCTCACGCTCGAATATATGCACGATAACCGAGCCGTAGTCTAAAACTATCCAGCCGCCCTCGCGCGACCCTTCGATGTGTATCGGAACTATATCCTGCTGCTTTAACTTAAATTCAAGCTCCTCATAAAGCGCCTTAAGCTGAGTGGAGCTGTTTGCCGAGCATATGAGAAAATAGTCGGCAATTATCGTTACGTTAGTTACCTCTATTGCAACTATCTCGTCTGCCTTTTTTGCTTCCAGTACATTAAGCGCACACTTTAAAATATCAAGCGGAGCCGTACTCATAAAATAACCTCCTTATTATAATTAAAATACGTTGCCGTCGCAATATTATTATTCATAATCCTCATCATAATCATAGCCTTCAATATAGGAATCCTCGTACCCGGCGTTGTAATCGTCGTAGCTTACGCTCGCCGTTTCATTTTCATACTGCTGCGCCGTGGTGCCCTGATAATCCGTTACCGATTCCGGAAGCTGATGCTTAAAGTCAAGCGTTTCAAGATCATCCGACTCTATCGGCGTAGTATATACGTTAAAGCAATCGTTCATAAGCGCGGCGGCCTCATCACGGTACATCGCAAAGTTAGCGCCGTAATTCTCGCCGGGTATCGTATAGAACGTAGCGTCGTCAAGGCCTATCGTCGCGCACTGAAGCGCAAGATAAAGGAACTCGCCGCGCTCAAGATCCGTGTCTATCTGATCGAACGCGATCTGTGCGATATCCGATACGTTTACTATGTTCGACGGCTTCAGCATTGTCTTTATAAACGCCGCGATAAACTGCTTCTGCGCCTTTATCCTGCCCAGGTCCGCATCGGCATATCCGGAGCGGAAGCGCACGAAGCCTTCGGCCTTTTCACCGTTAAGCACCTGTCTGCCTGCCTTTATGTCGATAACGAGATCCTGATACGGGTCCTCATACTGCATGTCCTGCTGTACGTCGACCTCCACGCCGCCTATCGTGTCTACGACTTCCCTGAAAGCGTCCGTAGTTATGCTTACATACTTATCTATATGTATGCCCAAAAGCTGCTGCAGCTCCGCTATCAGGCCCTCTCGTCCTTTTGTCGCATAAACGTAGTTTATCTTATGCTGGCGGTTGTTATCGTCAAGATATACCGTATCTCTCGGCACATGCAGTATGTTTATCTTTCCCGACGTAGCGTCAAGGTTGACGACCATTATCGTATCAGAGTTCATTGCTACCTTGTCGCGCCCGTATACAAGTATATTATATACGCCCGGCTTTCTGTTCGCGCTTGCATCGTCTATCGATATGCGCGCGGGATCGCCTTCGTCGACCTGAACGGGTCCTTCGGGCGTTGTTATATTAAGTCCCCTGCCTGCGGATATCGCCGCTATGGCGGAAATGACTATTGCCAGCACTATTATGACGTTGAACACCGCCGTCACGCGCTTTCGCGCATGGCGTCTCTTGTCTCTTGCAGCAGTTCTGTTTCTAGGGGGCATCTTTTTTCCTCCTGTTTGTTATATGAAAATAGGATATCTCCTATGAGCCCTGTTTCTCCATAAATTCAATGGCTTCCAGCGTATTTTTATGTACTTTTTTGCCGTTTCGCCTTACTTCCTCTGCCGACATTTTAAGCGCGAGCTTCATTGCCTCGTCTATATCCTCAAACGCAAGCTTTCTTAGCTCTTCTACTCCGTCAAAATCGCGCATCGGCTCCACATAATCGGCAAGATATATTATCTTTTCCAAAAGGCTCATATCGGCTCTTCCCGTAGTATGATAGCGCACTGCGCGCGCAACGTCCTTAGATACGCCGAAGCGTTCCAAAAGAAGCGGGGGCGCCGTTATCGCATGCCAAAGCTTCGGCGTGTCCTTTTCGTCGTCGTCCAGCATTATGTCATACTCGCGTACAAGCTCCATTTGTTTGGCAGGCGGAAGTTCCTTTGTTATATCGTGCAGTATACCGGCAAGTCTTGCCTCGTCTTCGTCCCAGCCGCATTTGCGGGCAAGCTTTACCGCCGTATCCGCCACGCCGAGCGAATGCCTGAACCGTTTTTCGCTGAGTTCCAAAGATACGATATGTTTAATGCTGTCATAATCCATACGACACACCTCCGCCATGCGCCTGTCTGCCGAAACGACGGCAGACCGCTTTAGTGTTTCATGATCTAACGGTATAATTTATTATCATATATGTACTGCGCTACCCGCTTTGGTACAAATTCGTCTATACTTCCGCCGGCGCGTACCGTTTCTCTTATCTTTGTCGACGATATTTCTATCACTTGTGCATCGATCACCTGTATGCGCTTGCGCCATTTTGAAAATTCACCGTCGCGCTTTTGTTCTATCTCTAAAATGCCGCCCTTAAAACGGGGAAGCACTATAAGACCGCACATATTTAATATTTTATCATAACTTTTCCACTTTTCAAAGCTTAAAAACATATCCGTTCCTAAAATCAATGAAAGACTTTTCGGGGCATAAAGCTTTATAAATGTGTCGAGCGTATCCACGGTATAGCTTATCCCCTCGTTCTTAAGCTCGATATCGCTCACGAAAAAACGCGGCTCGTCCATTACGGCAAGCTTTGTCATTTCATATCTGTGGCGTCTCAGTTCCTTTTCGTTTTCAACTCTTTTATGCGGCGGTATGCCTGCCGGCATAAGCACTGCCGCGTCCGGCGAAAGGCGCTCCATCACCTCTCGCACCGCATGAATGTGACCGTTATGTATCGGATTGAACGTGCCTCCCAATATTACGGTATTAAGTCCCTTCTGCATAAAACAATTCTCCAAAATGTTAAAGCACGATCTTCTTGTTCTTTACGGACTCTCTGTACAGTATCATGCGGCTGCCTATCACGGCAACCACCTCGGCTCCCACGGCTGTCGCAAGCTCCTCTGCAGCCTCTCTTGCCGAAAGTCCCGACGTTTCAAGTACTCTTATCTTTATAAGTTCGCGCGCCTCCAGCGCATCGTCCGTCTGCTTTATAAGCGTGTCCTTTATATCCGATTTTCCCACCTGAAATATAGTATCTATACCGTTCGCAAGACTGCGAAGATATGCTCTTTGTTTACTCGTAAGCAAAGTCTCTTATCTCTCCCCGTTACTTTATTTTTATATCCTCGAAAAACTTTTTAAGCGCCGCGCTGCGGTGGCTTACTGCATTTTTCATCTCATGACTGCACTCGGCGAACGTCATTTTATACGGCGGATAATAGAATACGGGGTCGTATCCCATGCCGTCTTTTCCCCTTTTTTCAAAGGTTATCAGGCCTTCGCATTCGCCTCTGTACACATGCTCGTCTCCGTTTTCGTCAATATATGCAAGCGCGCAAACAAAACGCGCCGTGCGTTTTTCCTCTTTTTTGACTTCCTTCATGGCAAAAAGCAGCTTTGATATGTTTTCGTCGTCAGTTGCGCCTTCTTTTGCATAGCGCGACGTATAGACTCCTGGCGCCCCGAAAAGCGCGTCCACCTCAAGGCCGGAATCATCTGACAAAACAGGCGTGTGCGAGATCTTGTAAACAGTGCGCGCCTTTATAAGAGCGTTTTGTTCAAACGTTGCGCCCGTCTCCTCAAAATCCACCTTTATGCCCTCGTTTGAAAGAGATGATACGTAAAATTTAAGATCTTTTGTTATCTCCTCGATCTCCATAAGCTTGCCCTTGTTGTTTGTTGCGGCAATTATTTTCATATTGTATCCTCCTCTGAGGCTTCCTCCTGTTCGTCGTCCTTTGAGAATATCGCGTCCACGAACTGTTTTCCGTCAAACGGCTGCATATCGTCCATGCCCTCGCCTACGCCTATGAACTTTACAGGCACCGAAAGCTCGTTCTTAACGGCAAAGATTATGCCGCCCTTTGCTGTGCCGTCGAGCTTTGTAAGCACTATGCCCGTTATTTCGGCTGCCGCCTTGAACTCCTTCGCCTGGTTTAAGGCGTTCTGCCCCGTCGTCGCGTCGAGCACCAGCAAAACCTCTTTATCGGCGTCGGGAAGCTCGCGCGCTATTACGCGCGATATCTTCTCAAGCTCGTTCATAAGATTCTTTTTGTTATGAAGTCTGCCCGCAGTATCACAGATTATAACGTCGGCTCCGCGCGATTTTGCCGCCGCTATCGTATCGAACACGACGGAGGCGGGATCTGCGCCCTCGCTCTGCTTGATTATGTCAACTCCGACGCGATCGGCCCATATCATAAGCTGGTCGATCGCCGCCGCGCGGAACGTGTCGGCCGCTCCCAAAACGACCTTTTTGCCCTGTCCCTTTAAATAATGGGCTATTTTTGCGATAGAAGTGGTTTTTCCTACGCCGTTTACGCCTATAACAAGTATGACCGACGGCTTGGTATTCGTTTTAAGCGCGCTGTCTTCGTCGTCTATCATACCTGCCATTATCGTTTTTAAGGCCTCAACGGCCTCCATCGGCTCCTTTATCTTTTCTTCCTTCACCTTATCTCTCAGTCTGTCCATTATCTCAAGCGAAGTGTTCACTCCCACGTCGGCCATGATGAGCGTTTCTTCAAACTCGTCGAACAGCTCGTCGTCCACCTTTGAAAATCCGCGGGCCACATTGCCCAGCGATCCGAAAAGTGACTTTTTTGTTTTTTTCAGTCCTTCTGCAAGCTTTTTAAAGAATGACATAAAACCCCTGCTCCTTACCGTATAATATTCATCTGCTTTGCAGCGTCGCGCACGTTTATGGAAATGAGCTTGGAAACGCCCTTTTCCTGCATAGTTACTCCGTAAAGCATATCGGCAAATTCCATCGTGCCGCGTCTGTGCGTTATAACTACAAATTGAGTTTTATCCTTAAACGATTCGATATAACGTCCGAATCTTACTACGTTTACCTCGTCCAGCGCGGCTTCCACCTCGTCAAGAACGCAGAACGGCGCGGGACGTATTTTAAGCATTGCGAACAGCACGGCTATCGCCGTGAACGCCTGCTCGCCGCCGGAAAGCAGCGATATGCTTTTTACATTCTTTCCGGGCGGCTGAACGTGTATCTCTATACCGCAATTTAAGACGTCGTTTTCATCTTCAAGTTCCAGCCACGCGCGTCCGCCTCCGAAAAGCTCACTGAAAGTCGCAGAAAAGTTTTTGTTTATTATCCTAAACTGCTCCGAAAAGATCTCCCTCATGCGCCTTGTTAGCCCAGATACTATATTTTCAAGACTGTTTTTTGCCTTTATAAGGTCCTCTGTCTGAAGCTTTAAAAAATCAAGCTTTTCTTTTACCTCATCATATTCGTCTATGGCGTCGGCGTTAATGCTTCCGAGCGCGTGTATTTTACGCTTCAAATCGGAAGCGAGAGACTGAGCTTGCGCGTTTGACACCTCGTCTTCCGAAAGGACATACGCGCCCGCCGCAGCAGGCGTAAGCTCATAAGCTTCCCAGAGCTTTCCTGCCGCTTCCTCGATGCGTGCCTTCTCGGTCTCAAGCTTAGTTTCAAGCCTTACAAGCTCGCGTTCAAGCTCGCCAGTATGCTTTGCCGTCTCCCTTTGCTCTCTTATAAGCGATTCGTATGATTTGTCAAGCTGTATTTTCTCGGCTATCATCGCATTCAGACTGTTCTCGCCTTCGTTAAGCTCGTTCGTTATCCGCCGAGATTCCGCATTTGACTCGGTTATCCTGATTTTAAGCTCTTCATTTTTAGCGGCCAGACCCTTTGCTTCGTCCTCCAATGCGGCGCTTTCGTTGCCTATCTCGCCGCCCTTTTGTTCATACGATATAAGGCGCGCTTTTGAGACGTCCATATCTTTCTTTTTCATCTCTAAAGAAAGCTTTGCCTCCGAAAGCTCTGTCTCGGCGTCTCTTACTGCCTGTAAGAGCGCCTTATGACGGGTCTCTTTTGAAAAGAGGATCTCGTTTGCCGAAGCAAGCTTTATTAAGCAAGCGTCAAGCTCTTTTTCAAGCTCCGCTTTCGCCTCCTCATCCGTCTTCATAAGACTCGATGCGTCGGCGCGTTCGCTTATTGCCTCATTGTGCGCCGTCTGTGTATCCATGATACTGCGTCTTAAAAACTCGCCTTCGCTCTTTTTTTGAGAAAGGGCTTCCTGTATGGCGCGCACCTCGGCCTCAAGTGTTTCTTCACGTTTTTTATGCTCCTCTATATGAGCATTTTTTTCATCCGAAGCCTGTTTCAGGCTTTTTATTGTCTTTTCATTCTCGGCGCATTCGTCTTTTAGGCGCGCCATCTGAGACGCGCGCGTGACTATGCCGGCGGTTTTCGAAAGGCTGCCTCCCGTAAGACTTCCTCCGGCGTTTATAAGCTGACCGTCAAGCGTTACTATTCGCGTTTTATAGCCGGTAGCTTTTGCCGCCGAAACGGCGCTGTCCAAATCCTCAAAAAGAGCGGTGCGCCCCAAAAGATAAAGGAATATGCCCTCATATTTCTTATCGCATTTCACAGCGTCAAAAGCGCATGAAATAAAACCCTTATGGTGGGAAAGCGCTTCAAATCCGTATCTTTGACCCCTTACGGCGCTTAACGGCAAAAACGTGGCGCGTCCGCTTTTCGTCTCTTTTAAAAGCTTTATGGCCGCTTTCGCCTCTTCCTCGTCGCTTACTACGATGTTTTGCACGGCGGCTCCCAGCGCAGTTTCAACGGCAGCTGCGTATCTCTCCCGAACGGCAAACAAGTCTGCCACCGTTCCTTCGACGCCTGAAAGTCTGCCCGCCTGCTTACTATGTATTACGAACTTAACGCTGCCCAAAAAGCCTTCAAGCTCGCGTTTAAGCTCAGAAAGCATATTAAGTCTCGCGTGTGCCGCCGCATTTATCCTCTCAAGATCGTTCATACGCGCCCTATCCGCCGAAAGCTCATTCGAAAGCTTTTTCCCAAGTGCCCGTTCATTCTCATAAAGCGTTATCTTCTCTGAAAGCTCTTTAGAAAGCGTCTTTTCTTCCTGGGTGTTCTTGATGAGGCCCGCGCGCAGCTCGTCAGCCTTATTTTTTAGCGAGAGCACGCTTTGATCCCTGCCGCTTTGTTGTGAGCGTCTTATGCTTACAGCCGACGCAAGCGACGATATCTTTTCTCTAAGCGAAGCGATCTGCGTCTTTATCTCGTCTGTTTCGCGTCGAAGCGCATATATCTCGGTTTGCTTGTTTTGTTCGTCCGCCCTTTTCTTTTCACATTCTTTATCTATTGCATCAAGCCGTTCTCTTAACGCTTCATGCTCGCTTATCAGCGTATCTATCTGAGTCCTCGTTTCGTTTATAAGCGCTTCGTTCGATAAAAGCGTCTGCTGTTTTGCGCCGCTCTTTAATAAAAGCCGGTCTATATCGGAAAGATTTCGTTTGACTTCATCTTCCATTACGGCGGCGTCGCTCTGCGTTTTTTGAAGCTTCAGCCTTTGCTCCTGCAAAAAGGTGCGTTTTGTATTTATCTCTATATCGGTCTCCCGTATGCGCCCGGTCATGCTTTCAAGTCGTGATTCAACGTCGTTTTGTATGTCTCTCTTCTCTGAAAGCTCTGCTTTTAAATCGGCTGTGCGCTCCGTAAGCCTTATGTTTTCTTGTTTTGCGCTCTCATAGGAGCGAATAAACAGCGTGACCTCGAACTTTCTTAAGCTTTCGCGCAGCGAAAGATACTCCCTCGCCTTTTTCGACTGGACTTCAAGCGTTTTTTCACGTTCGGATAAAAGCACGATAATATCAGAAAGGCGTTCCAGATTTTCCTGTGTGGATCTAAGCTTCTTTTCGCTTTCAAGCTTTTTATAGCGATACTTCGATATTCCGGCCGCCTCCTCAAATATCTGACGACGGTCAAAACTTTTCTGCGAAAGTATCTCCGCTATGCGTCCCTGTCCTATTATCGAATACCCGTCTCGCCCCAGTCCCGTATCCATGAAAAGCTCGTGAACGTCTTTAAGACGCACCTGGGCGCGGTTTATGAAATATTCGCTTTCGCCCGAGCGAAAGTACCGGCGCGTAACCGAAAGCTCCGAATAATCCGAATTGAAGATACCCGACGAATTATCAAGCGTCAGCGTTACCTCGGCAAATCCTGTAGGTCTTCTTGTTTGCGTACCGCCGAAGATAACGTCTTCCATTCTGTCGCCCCTGAGCGTTTTTGCAGACTGCTCTCCGAAGACCCAGCGTATCGCATCGCATATGTTGCTCTTTCCGCTGCCGTTGGGGCCGACTATGGCGCATATCCCGTCCGTAAAAGCAATATTCACTTTATCGGGAAAAGACTTAAATCCCGAAAGCTCCAAACTTTTCAGATACGCCAATCAATAACTCTCCTGTCGTTTTATTCTGAATAAATAGTATATCATATATTCGCCTCTCATTTCCAAATAATTTGTTAAGTTTTTTATAAAAGAGCATATTTTCTCCCTTTTTCTCACCTTTTGTTGACAAATCGCCGTTTTTATGTCATATCTTTTAGAAAAAGCAAGTGCAAGGAGAATAAAAGATGAACGAGGCGCTTTATAAAAGAGTACAAGAAAGTTTTGACACACAGGGATTCTTAAAACTTATAGGCGCAAGGATAGAAAGCGTTGAAGAGGGATGCGTGGCCATAACGCTCAAAAAGCGCGACGATCTTACTCAGCGGAGCGGCGTCATACACGCGGGCGTTATCACTGCGCTGGCCGATACGGCCTGCGGTTACAGCGCGTATACTGTTGTGCCCGGCGGGGTCGATATCTTCAGCGCGGAATTTAAAATAAATCTGCTCCGCCCCGCCTCGGCCCAAAACATCAAGGCTGTCGGCCGCGTAATAAAATCGGGGCGCAGGCTTATTGTGACCGAGGCCGACGTAAGCGACTCGGAAAGCGGAAAGCTTATCGCAAAAATGACGGCGACTATGATACCTGTATAACTTTAAAAGCCGCATCGTGTTTTCGATGCGGCTTTTTTCTTACGCTTTATTATTTCACCATTCCGGCTACTTCTTCTGCGAAGTTGTCTTCACGCTTCTGGAGGCCTTCGCCCTTTTCAAGACGAGCAAATTTAACTATCGAGATCTTCGTGCCGAGCTTCTTCTCTACCTCTGCAACATACTGAGCGACAGTCTGGTCGCCGTTCTTTACGAACGGCTGCTGCATAAGACAGGTCTGCTCGAAGTACTTGCCCATTTTGCCTTCAACTATCTTAACGAGAATGTTCTCAGGCTTCTTGGAGTTCTTCGGGTCGTTTTTAAGAGCTGCAAGATTTATCTCCTTCTCCTTCTCGATAACGTTTGCGGGAACGGTCTCCTTCGAGAGGAAGGTCGGATTGAGAGCGGCTATCTGCATTGCAACGTCCTTGCCCATAGTGATGAACTCTTCGTTCTTTGCAACGGCGTCGTCAACCTCAAAGTTTACCATAACGCCTATTTTGCCGCCGCCGTGGATATAAGTTATATTCTTGCCGGTGTAGCGCTCGAAACGGCGGATATTTAAGTTCTCGCCTATCGTCAATATCTTTTCGCGGAGCATCTCTTCAACGGTAAGAGAATCGTCATACTTCATGGTAAGCAGAGCTGCAACGTCAGCGGGGTCGTTCTCTGCTATTACCTTTGCAACGCCTGCAACATAATCCTTGAAGCTCTGGTTCTTTGCAACGAAGTCGGTCTCGGAGTTTACCTCAACGAGTACGCCTACGTTATCGGTAACGTATGCGTCTACCATACCCTCTGCTGCTATGCGAGACGCCTTTTTTGCAGCTGCCGCAAGTCCGCGCTCTCTTAAAAATTCAATAGCCTTCTCCATATCGCCGTCAGACGCGGTAAGCGCCTTCTTGCAGTCCATCATGCCTACGCCTGTCTTTTCTCTTAAAGCCTGTACGTCTTTAGCTGTAAATGCAGCCATCGTATTTGCCTCCTTATATTTCAGATATCTTATTTTTTTAATTATTCAGCTTCTTTTGCTTCCTCTGCGGGTGTCTCTGCTGCAGGTGTCGCTTCGCCTTCTGCGGAGGTGTCGTCAAACTGTTCGCCCTGTCTGCCCTCAAGTATCGCGTTGGAAATGATGGAAGCCATAAGCTTTACGGCGCGTATAGCGTCGTCGTTGCCGGGGATAACGTAGTCTACCTCGTCGGGATCGCAGTTCGTGTCAACTATGGCAACGATCGGTATGCCGAGCTTTCTTGCTTCTGCAATAGCTATGCGCTCTTTTCTCGGATCTACCACGAATATAGCGCCGGGAAGCTTCTTCATATTCTTGATGCCGCCTAAGAACTTTTCAAGCTTTTCAGCCTCAAGACGAAGCTTAACTACTTCCTTCTTCGGCAGAAGGTCAAACACGCCTTCCTGCTCCATCTTCTTTAACTTATCAAGACGCTCTATTCTCTTCTTTATCGTCTTGAAGTTTGTGAGCATGCCGCCGAGCCAGCGGGCATTTACATAATACATGCCAACTCTCTCGGCCTCTTCCTTAATGGACTCCTGCGCCTGCTTTTTCGTGCCGACGAAAAGCACTTCGCCGCCGTTTGCCGCAACTTCGCGGATGAAGAAGTATGCTTCTTCGATCTTTTTTACGGTCTTCTGCAGGTCGATGATGTAGATGCCGTTTCTTTCGGTGAAGATGTATTCCGCCATTTTCGGGTTCCATCTTCTTGTCTGATGACCGAAATGTACGCCGGCCTCCAGAAGCTGTTTCATAGATACTACTGCCATTATTTTTCCTCCTTCGGTTAAACCGCCACCGCGCAGTAAGATTTACCCTGTCACCAAAGGCATACGCGGTGTGTGTATTTGGCATGGCTTGCCTAACAATACCACCAGAGCATTTTATCACATGGATCTTAATATTACAAGAGGAAATTTTAAAAAAATCGTTTTTTGGCGAAAAGTCCTCCCGCGCGCGAACGCGCGGGAGGACTTTTGTCATTTTTAAACCGTTTTAAACTTTTACATGTGTTCCGTAGTAAGCGTTTAGATACATCTGTTTTATCTCGCTCATAAGCGGATAGCGCGGATTTGCTCCGGTGCACTGATCATCGAAGGCCTGCTCGACCATTTCGTCAAGGCTTGAAAGGAAGGTCTTTTCGTCTATGCCGTAATCCTTTATCGTCTTTTTTATGCCGACCTTTTCTTTCAGCTCGCAAATAGCCTCTATAAGGTTTTCAAGCTTTTCTTCATTGTCCTTGCCCCAAATGCCCAAGTGATCTGCCACCTCTGCGTAGCGCGCAAGCGTATGCGGATGGTCATACTGCGAAAAAGTACCCATCTTTACCGGTGATTCCGATGCGTTAAAGCGCATTACCTCGTCTATCATCAGCGCGTTTGCCACGCCGTGAGGCAGGTGGTGGAACGCGCCCAGCTTATGCGCCATGGAGTGGCATATGCCAAGGAACGCATTTGCAAACGCCATTCCGGCCATATTTGCGGCGTTTGCCATCTTCTCGCGCGCCTTTGGGTCATTGGGCCCGCTTTCGTAAGCTCTCGGCAGATATTTAAATATAAGCTTTAAAGCGCCCAGCGCCAGATTGTCGGTATAATCCGTCGCAAGCATTGCGGCATATGCCTCAAGAGCATGAACTGCCGCGTCTATGCCTGACGCCGCCGTAAGTCCTTTTGGCGCATCCATCATCATATCCGCGTCAACTATGGCCATATTGGGCATAAGCTCGTAGTCGGCAAGGGGATACTTTATGCCGGTCTGCTCGTCCGTTATAACTGCGAACGGCGTTACCTCACTGCCGGTGCCCGCAGACGTCGGTATTGCGATGAAGTACGCCTTTTGCCCCATTTTAGGAAACGTGTAGATGCGCTTTCTTATATCGACGAAACGCATAGCCATATCCATAAAGTCAGCCTCGGGATGCTCGTAGAGCACCCACATTATTTTTGCCGCGTCCATCGCGCTGCCGCCGCCTACCGCTATTATCGTGTCGGGGGCGAATGCGGCCATTTTACGCGCGCCCTCCTTTGCGCAGGCAAGCGTAGGATCAGGCATAACATCGTAAAACGTCGTATGCTTTATTCCCATTTCGTCGAGTTTGTCGGCTACAGCTTTCGTATATCCGTTCTCATATAAGAACTTATCCGTTACTATGAATACCTTCTTTTTGCATAGCACGTCCCTAAGCTCCGCCAGGGCTTGGGGCATGCATCCTTTCTTTATATATACCTTTTCGGGCGCTCTGAACCACAGCATGTTCTCTCTCCTTTTTGCAACCGTCTTTATATTCAACAGCTGTTTTATTCCCACGTTGTCCGATACGCTGTTTCCTCCCCATGACCCGCAGCCCAGCGTAAGCGACGGAAGAAGCTTAAAGTTGTAAAGGTCGCCTATTGCTCCCTGAGAGGACGGGGTATTCACGATTATACGCCCCGTCTTCATTGCAGCCTCGAACTTTTCAAGCTTTTCCTTTTCTGCCTGCTCGTTTATATATATTGCCGATGTGTGGCCGTATCCGCCGTCCTCGACAAGGCGCTCGGCTTTTTTTATCGCATCGTCGAAATCCTTTGCCTTATACATGGCAAGCACCGGAGAGAGCTTTTCGCGGGCAAACTCCTCGCTCATTTCAACGCTGTCGACCTCGCCTATTATTATCTTTGTTTCGGCCGGCACCTTTACGTCTGCCATGGCCGCGATTTCGGCCGCCCTTTTACCTACTATGCCTGCGTTCAGGGCGCCGTTTACGATTATTGCTTTTCTTACCTTCGCCGCCTCGTCCTCAGTAAGGATATGGCAGCCTCTTTTCTTAAATTCGCGCTTTACCTCCTCATAAACTGCGGGAAGTACTATAACCGACTGCTCGGATGCGCATATCATGCCGTTGTCAAAGGTTTTCGAGTGTATAACGGAGTTCACCGCAAGCTTTATATCTGCGCTGTCGTCTATTACGGCCGGCACATTGCCCGCGCCCACGCCTATTGCTGGCTTGCCGCTCGAATATGCGGCCTTCACCATGCCGGGACCTCCCGTTGCCAAAATGACGTCGGCAGACTTCATAACTATATTTGAAAGCTCCACCGACGGAACGTCTATCCAGTCGATGACGCCCTCGGGCGCGCCCGCCGCCACCGCCGCTTCAAGCATAAGGCGCGCCGTCTCGGCTGTACAGCGCCTTGCCTTGGGGTGCGGGCTTATTATTATGGCGTTTCGCGTCTTCAAGGCTATGAGTATCTTAAATATCGCCGTAGATGTGGGGTTGGTCGTAGGTATCACGGCTGCTATAACGCCCACCGGCTCGGCAATCTTTTTAATGCCGTAGGTCTTGTCCTCCTCTACTGTGCCGCACGTTTTTACATTTCGGTACGCATTGTAAATATATTCCGATGCAAAATGGTTCTTTATCACCTTGTCCTCAACTACGCCCATCTTAGTCTCTTCCGCAGCAAGCCTTGCAAGCGGTATGCGCGCTTTGTTTGCGGCAGTTGCAGCCGCAAGGAATATTTTATCAACGTCTTTTTGCGAATATGTCGAAAATATCTTTTGCGCGTTCTTAACTCTTAAAATAGCCGCGTCAAGCTTTTCTATGCTGTCGATCATCTCGCGGGGGCTCGAACTTTCTTTTAACATTTGACACATCTCCTTTGCTTTATTTGCTTTGTTGAAAAGTTATTATAAATTACTGCGTTTATAAAGCTGCCTTGCCTCCGTGTATACTCTTCCCTTTGTATTTTCAGTATAATCTGTGCTTCTGCCGATTTGAAGAAACCAAAAATGCATATCGATATGCATATATTGATATATCTTTAACAATGTTTTTGTTCTCACTTGCTTTTAAGCGCGTCTCTTAACTTTTCCAAAGCCTTTTTCTCTATGCGCGAAACGTAGCTTCGCGATATGCCAAGGCGATCTGCCGCCTCCATCTGCGTAAGCGGCCGCATGCCGTAAAGCCCGTAACGCGATTTTATTATCTTTCGTTCGCGCGTATTCAATACGCTGTTTATACATTCGAGAAGGCGTTCCGTCTGTATTTTTAAAGCTACCTCGTCCGATACCGTATCCTCCGTCTTTAAAACGTCCATTATCGCAAGCGCGTTGCCGTCGGAGTCGCTCTCTATCGGTTCATAAAGCGAAACTTCGCAGGACAGGCGCTTAGAGCTTCTTAAATGCATAAGTATCTCATTGTCTATGCAGCGCGAAGCGTATGTGGCAAAGCGCGATCCCTTATCCGCATCAAAAGTATTAACGGCCTTAATAAGACCTATAGTGCCTATAGATATAAGGTCCTCGCTTTCCTGCGGGCGCGCATTATATTTTTTTACAATATGCGCCACAAGCCTGAGATTGTGCTCTATAAGCTTTTCGCGGGCGCAAGGATCTCCGTCTTTCATCGCTTTAAAGCACTCCCGTTCGTCAGCGGCGGAAAGCGGACGGGAAAAAATATTCTGCCCCGTAACATAAAGAATAAGACACCATGCGTTGTAAAGCGCGTAAATAAGCATCTGAAAAGTCAGCATAAATACCTCCGATATCGTAATATTGCTACATTTATATGCGCGCTTCCCCTAAAAAACTGTCTGTCCGACAAGTCTTTAAAAATATTTGTTTTTTTATGCGTCGAGTTATATAATAAAGAAAAAACGGAGCGTATTTATGGAATATAAAACGAATGTAATGAGAATACTTGACAAGGCGGGCGTACAATATATCCCGCATACATATGTAAATACGGGTGCGACAAGCGGCGCCGAGGCGGCCGCGGCTATGGGCAAAGATCCGGCCCTGGTGTTTAAAACGCTTGTAACGGTGGGAAAATCGAAGAAAAACTATGTTTTTGTGATACCTGTTTTGGAAGAGCTTGATCTGAAACGCGCGGCAGCCGCCGTCGGCGAAAAATCGATAGAGATGATAAAGCAAAAGGAGCTTCTTCCTCTTACGGGATACATACACGGAGGCTGCTCGCCCATAGGCATGAAAAAAATTTTCAAGACGACTCTCCACGAAAGCGCTCGCGAACTTGATACTATAACCTTCAGTGCCGGCAAAATAGGATATCAGGTGGAAATGAGCGCCGACACGCTTAAAAAGATAATAGAATTTGATTTCGCGGACATTATTGTAAAAAAATAACTCCTTTGGATCTGCGGCGTCGCTTGAGCGGCGAAATAAAGACCTCAGACCCGCAAGACTTTTAAAAAAAACGAGCTCTCCCGCACTAAATCGCATAAAAGAGCTCGTTTATATCCTTACGTCTTTAAAATCCTCGTATTCGCCTCCGAGAAGCATACATGCAAGCGCCGACGCCATCGCATCATATTGCGCCGTTCTTTCCTTTTTTAATATCGGCAGTTCCTGCTGACAGATCACATCCCCGTTAAGACGCGTAAACTTTCTTTGTATGAACATACATAGCTTTGCGCCTGCGTTTGAAGATACGGTGACGCTGCTTTTATGATTTATGCCGCAGCTTATGACCGTTTGCCCTGCTGTATCGGCGCTTATAAAAAGCGTATGTTCGTCCGGCAGTATAACATATGCGAAGCTGCTTTTGGGAAGCGCTCTTACGTCTCTTTTAACTATCAGTATATCGCCTCCCGAAAAAAGCGCCTCCCTGCACGATGTTTCCGCGATAAAAACATCTGCGTCCTTCCCGCGGCGATAAAGCCCGCCGCGCGCATCCGAAGCGATATATCCGAGATCCAAAGCATCCAAAAGCCTTAAAAGCCCCGAAAAGATCCCCTCGTTTGGATCGTTTCCGTAAACGACTGTAAGATAAGCCATGTCATACGCTCCTTTTCAAGACTTATCTTATGAAAAAAAGCAGGCGTTATACGGTCAATTTATGGCAACCATGTTGCCGTCCTTATCAAATTCTATAGGTTTGTTCGGTATATACATAGTAGTAACGGCCTTACACAGCGTCCTGCCGTTTTCGTCCTTTACCTCGATATCGTATGTAGCTGTGCGGCGCGTGTGGCTCACTTCTTTTGAAGTTGCAACGACACGCCCGCTTTTTGCTGCGGCCACATACGTTATATTTGAGGAAAGAGTAACGCAGTGCTTACCGTATGCGGCAAGCGAGCTGCCCGCTACTATATCCACAAGACCGAACAGCACTCCGCCGTGTATAGTGCCCATAAAGTTTAAATTCTCATCGGAAACGGTAAACTCAGCTTCCGCATAGCCGGGCTCCATCCTAAGAAGCTTAAGCCCGTTATGTTTTGAAAAACCGTCGTGCTCATTGAAATACTTTACAAAATACTCTAAATCCATTTTAACTCACCTTTTCTCATAATATTTTATCAATGCCTGAGTACCTAGCTCATTCATGCCCTCTTTAGAAAGCTCTTCGTACATGGACAGCACTTTTTTAAGTATATAAAGCTTGGCGCCGTTTTCTTCCGATTCATTTACGGCGATCTTCATGTCCTTTATAAAGTGCTTTATATAAAAGCCCGGCTCAAAATCGCCCGAGATCATTTTCGGCCCCATATTGGTCATCTGAAAGCTGCCGGCCGCGCCGCCGCTTATTGAGGAAAGCACGTTCTCGGGCGAAAGGCCTGCCGATCTTGCGTATGTTATCGCCTCGCATACGGCGGCTATCGTTCCGGCTATCGCTATCTGATTTGCCATCTTCGTATGCTGTCCGCTTCCGGCGCATCCCTGATATACCGCAGCCTTGCCCAAAGCCTTAAATATCGGCATGCAGGCCTCAAAATCGGCCTTATCTCCGCCGGCCATTATCGACAGTGCGGCGTTCTTTGCGCCTATGTCGCCGCCCGACACGGGCGCGTCTATCGCATGTAGCCCCCTTTTTCGCGCTTCGTCGTATATGCGGCGCGAAAGATGCGGGCTTGTTGTCGTCATGTCTATAAGATAAGCTCCCTTGGCTGCATTTTCAAGTATGCCGTTCTTTCCGAAATATACCTCCTCAACGTCTTTTGGATAGCCTACCATCGTTATGACAGCCTCTGCCGCCCCAACGCACGAGGCTATATCCTCGCTCCATACGGCTCCTGCCGCGACAGCCTCTTTTGCTTTGCTTTTCGTTCTGGTGTATACGCTTACGCCATAACCTGCCTTTAAAAGATTTATCGCCATGGGGCCGCCCATTACGCCCGTTCCTATAAATGCGATATTTTTCATTACGCCCTCCTTTATTACCGCTTACAAACGATATTGTATCACAAATACGACCGAGTTTACAAAAAAACGCATAAAACGCATCGTTATCCGCGTTTTTTACGCTTGCCAACATATATCGCCGCATGATATAATTATAAAAACCAATGAGGTATTGTAAGAAAACAACCGCTTTAAAGTCGAAAGGGGAAAATATTATGTCGAAAGTGCAAAAATTCTTTATCTGCAAGAAGTGCGGCAACTTTGCGGGAATGATCGTTTCAAGCGGCGCGCCCATGACCTGCTGCGGAGAAAAAATGAGCGAAGTAGTGCCCAATACTACCGAGGCTGCCGGCGAAAAGCACGTGCCTGTTGCGAAGCTTGAAGGCGACGTCCTCACCGTAAACGTGGGTAGTGTGGACCACCCCATGAGCGAGGAGCATTCTATAGAATGGGTATACGTTCAGACGGAAAACGGCGGCCAAAGAAGAAAGCTTTATCCCGGAGCAAAACCCTGCGCAAGCTTTGCTTTGAACGGCGAAAAGCCCTTGGCTGTTTTTGCTTACTGCAACCTTCACGGACTTTGGAAGGCCGACCTTTAAAAATATGCGTTTATAAAAACGATATTGCAAAAATAAATGCGGGCTGATTTGCCCGCATCTATTTTTATGCTTTCACCTATAAACAGCGTTCCGGGGTCTGTCCCAAAATTTGTGTAAAGTCCGAAGCATGGTGTAAAACAGAGCAAAAATAATATATTGCGGGAGGGCGGATTATTCCGGCCTCCCTTTCTTGCAGTATAAGCGGGAACGGAATGCATGTCAAGGGCGGCGG